>JAAZYN010000594.1 GCA_014239625.1 Myxococcales bacterium
GGCTGAGGTCTTGACCCGGGCGTCGATGCTCTCCGACCAGTCGCTGTTGGGGTGGCACCTGGTGATGACCGGTGGCGTGGTGCTGCGCGCCGCCGCCCGGGAGTACGGCCGCGGCGCCTTCAATGGTCGATTCTGCGTCCATGAGGATGGCCCGCCGGTGGCCCTCGAAGCCTTGCGTAAGCTGGCCTACCTCACCGGCGTCTTGGATGTGCCAGTGACCATCATGTTTTTCCCCGACTGGGCGTCCGCCGTCCTCGCCCACGCGCTCGGCAAGGTTTACGGAAAGATGCCGCGCGCGCTGTCGTTGCCGACCGAGCTCCCGGGGGTGATCGTCGTCTACGACATGGAGCGGCTGAGAGCCGATCAGCAGGCCCTTTTGGCGGAACGTAAACCCGGCCAAATACTCTGGAACCACGCGGCGCGCTACACCCGTGAGCATGCCGTCGCGGGGGACTTCACGACGGTGTTGTGCCGTGAAAACAAGGCCCCCTGGACGCCGGGCGTGGACGGCACCGTCGACGGTGTGAACTCGCCCTTTGACCTGGCCGACGGGGTGAGCAACGCGACCCTTTACGATGAAGCGCTGTCGGATTTACCCAACATCATCAGGGTCTGTCGTGAGGTGGTCAGCAACGCAGGGCCAGATGGACCATCCTTTGTCAGGGAGTCTGGCCGCCGCGAGCGCCAACGGATCGCCTCACCGGTGGCCAGGCCTTCACCGGAGTAGCCCGCTGCTCGGCTACTTCGATGGCGCCGGGTGACCGCCTTCGCCCGTGGAGTCCGCGTCGACGAGCACGCCGCGGGTGGGCGACCCGTTCAGCGCTCCGGGCGCGGTCAACGCGCCGCTCGCTCCCGGATAACCGCCGCGTAGCGCCCCGCCGCGTCCTCGCCCTGTGCGTCCAGGTCGCTGCGAGCCGCGCCGTTGGCGACGTCGACCGCGAACAGCCCGAAGCGCGGTTTGAACGAGCCCCACTCGTAGTTGTCCATGAGCGACCAGTGGAAATAGCCGCCGATGACGGGCCCATCGTCGTCACCCACGAGGTCGTCGAGGGCCAGCGCCGCGTCGGCGATAACGTCCCCGCGGCGCCTGCGATCCCGGCGGTGAGAGCCGTCCGCCAGCAGGGCCTCGTGGCTGACCGCGACTCCGTGTTCGAGAATGTACAGCGATTTGTCCTGGTGGGGCGCCATATAGGCGCGCAGGAAGCTGGCCATGATGGCGCTGCGGTCGAGCCACTCCCAGGGGTGCCTCCGGGGCCCACGCCAACTCATCATGTAGTTTGCGATGTACGGATCGTAGAAATCGAGGCTGATCACGTCGAGCGGGTCCTCGTCGGCGCTCAGCTCGTCGACGAGCGTCTGCACCGCCGCGTCCGGGAGCATGCGGTCGATGAGCTGGTGCACCGTCCAGTCCAGGAGGCCAGCTTGTGGTAAGGCCGCGTACCACTGTCGGCGCAGCTCTGTGCGCCGCCACCGGGTCTCCGGCCGCAGCGCGTCGAGCCAGCGGCGGTCGTGTCCGTAGGCGGCGCCGGCCCAGGCGTTGTAGGTGACCACCGGGGCGGGCCACCCTTCGCCCAGGTAGGCGTCGTGGATCGACCGATAGCCGTGCACGTGCGCTCGCATGAGGGTGGTGAGGGCGGTGGCCCAGTCGCGTCGTCCACCCCGGGCGGGAGACTTGGGAAAGGCCTTGAGCCGGTAGGTCGCCGTCGCCAAGGCGTTGGGCTCGTTGACGGTGACCCAGAAGTCCACCGGCGCCTGGCCGTACAGGTCGCCCAGGGCGCGCCCCAGTCGAGTGACGGCCTGGGCGCAGTAGCTGGCGAACCGGATGGGAGCGGCCTCGTCCAGCCACGGGTCCGAGCCCAGCCACTCGGGGTGGGAGAAGTGGTGCAGCGTCACCACCGGCCGCATCCCGCGCTGGCGGCAACCCGCGATGATGGCCGCGTATCCGGCCACCGCAGCGGCATCCCATCGGCCCTCTCGAGGCTCCAGCCGGGCCCACTCCAGGCCTAGCCGAAAGGCGTTGAGCCCGATGCCTCGGGCGCGGTCCAGGTCGTCGGGCCACAGCTCCCAGAAGCGGCACCCCTGACCGGTGCGCTCCACGCGCCCGGCCTCCTCCCAGGTCGCCCAGTTGTTCCGGGGGCTCCCGGGGGTGCTCAGGTTGAAGCCCCCTTCGACCTGGTAGGCCGCGGTAGAGGCCCCCCAGAGGAAGTCGCGCGGGTATGCCTTCAAGCGACCCTTCGTCAGTTCCGGAAGTTACCGGGCGCCGGCGTGAGCACCGTCGTCACCCAGCGCTTGTACTTGGCGTAGATCGCCGTGCGCGTCTCCGCCGGCATCCGGTACCGGAGGTTCTTTTGCTCGTTGGGGTCGACCTCCAGGTTGAAGATGCTCCACTTCCAGCGTCTGTTCGTGGTCACGATGATCTTGAACGGCCAGTCCAGCATCGCCTTTTGGGGGTCGTCTTCCGCTCGATGCTTCTCGAAGAAGAGAGGCGGGTGCGCTGGATCGTCGCCCTTCATCCAGGGCCACAGCGACACCCCGCGGAAATAGCTGGGGACCTCGGCCGCAGGCATTCCAGCGGCCTGCAAAAAGGTCGGCAGCACGTCCAACAAGCTCACCGGCGTGGTGACCCGTCGCGACCGGATCCCATAGCGCTCCAGGACCTCCTTTTTTCCGCCGAAGAGCAGGGGGATCCGCAACAGGTTCTCGTAGAGCGTCGAGCTGTGGAGCAGGTGCTTGTGATCGCGCCTTCTGGACAGGCCTTCACCGTGGTCGCTGGTGAACTCGAGGATCGTGTTGTCCAACATCCCCTTGGCGTCCATCGTGTCGAGCAGGCGCCCTATGTGGTGGTCGGCGTACCAGATCTCGCGGTCGTAGCGGTCCTGATACCAGCCGCCGAACTTCGGGGTCGTTTTTTCGTGACGGATGTACGGCGCGTGCGGGTCGCTGTAGTACGCCCACAGGAGCCAAGGCTTCGGGGACGCCTCGAGGTTGGCGGTCTCGATGTGATGAATCATCCGGTCGGTCACGTAGTGCGCCGTCGCCCGGCCCCACTCGCAGCGGAAGCGCGGGGCGTCCGCCCACTTGGGGTTCTTGTGCTTTCTCTTGTTGCGCCACTGCAGGCACGAGGTGTCCCACCAATCACAACCCCGGTGCATGTTGAACCGCTCGCGGAAGTAGTGGATCGTGTGGACGGCCCCGGTGTGGTACCCCAGCCGCTGCATCCGCTGCCCCATCGTCACCTGACTGCTCTTGATCCGCGGCCAATGC
>JAAZYN010000595.1 GCA_014239625.1 Myxococcales bacterium
AGCGCCTGCCCATCCGAAGGTTGCAGCCGAAGTCTGGTGAGAAATGCGGGTTAGCGCTGACGGGTCCATGCTCGCCTTCGGCGAGGGCGACGCAGGTGTCATACGCCGCTGCTCGGTTCCGGGGCGCCCCACGCTCGTCAACGCTGCGCCTCCTTGGTTTCGCTCGATCTGCCATGAAACATCGGAGCTGGCCCGGTGTTTCAGCTCTCTCCCGCTACCACCGGCGGGAGCGTAGCCCTGACGAGACCCGGCCAGGTCCGCAATTGCGCGCGGAGCCGGTCAGCGGGCGCGAGCTCTTCACGCCGTGATGGCGTCGATCGCGATCACGCCCCGAGTGGCCGCGAGGCGTTGCAACAGCGACGGGCTCGGGGGGGCACAAAGGCGTATCCTGCTCACTGCAGTCTCACCCCCGACAAACAAGCGATTGTCGATGTCGGTGAGTCGGATCTCCGCGCTCCGGAGTTGCCCGAACAGGCTCGCGATGCAGCTCGTGTCGGTGCTGTGCCGCACGAGCAACAGGGTGGACCCAGGGGTCGGCTCGATGAGGTTGAGGGCGTACGACGCGGGTTGATGCCGCAGCAGCTCTCGGACCGATTGAGTCAGCATGATCCCTGCAGAGCAACGGCTCTGGAAGGTGTCCAGCTGTCCTCCATCCAAGATGATCGCGCCGCCGGTGTCTCTGAGCAGCGTCGTCGCCTGCTCGTCCACGGAGTCGTGCAGCGCTCCCAGGCCGAGTGAGCCGGCGCTCAAGCGTTTGGATATCGCGTCGATGTCGACGGCCACACCGGCGCGGCCCACGAGCAGCTGCGCTCCATCCTTCAGCGCGGCCACGCGCTCTGTGGTGAGGCTCGCCGCAGGCTCCATCAGGCACAACACGTCCGAGCGAGCGATGAGGCCATCGAAGCTGTCGACGAACCCTGCGCCGGTCTCCGACGCGCGGGCGCTCGTCAGCTCGGGGCTCCACGCCCTCACGCGCATCCCCATGGCGGCGGCGGCGGCGGCGACCGCGGCGCTCGCTGGTCCGCTACCGGCGATGCCGAGCGCCGATTGGCGCAGCCCGCGGCCGACCCCGGAGAACCCGTTGGTCAGATCGATACCAGCGTCGAGCATGCCGATCAGGGTCACCAGGCGCTCCGCCCGGGACTCCGCGTCGAAGGCCGGAGTGTGCGACACGACGACGCCTCTGTCCGAGGCGGCCTTCACGTCAACTTGCCCCGGGCCCTCTCCGACACGCGCGATGAGGGCGAGTGAGCTCGCCCGCTCAATAGCGCCGCGCAGCACCGGTGAGTTCCCAACGATGAGGATCGAGGCGCCGGCCAGTTCGCTCGAGAGCTGAGCCGGCGACAGCGGTTTGTCCGGGCTTGACACGGCGAGCCCGATGGCGGTCAGGCCGTCGACAATCTCATCTCCGAGAGGGTCCGCGATGACCACGCGGACGTCGTTTGTCTCAGCAGTCATGATCGGTGATCGCTCCGGCGATAGAGGCTACTAACGCAGCGTGGTCCTGCGCGTTGCTCGCCACGAACGGGCCGCGGTGGACGCGTTGGCCGTGCGCGACATCGAACTTCAACGGCGCTCCGTCCATGCCTGTGACGACTCCGCCCGAGGCCTCCAGAATCACCAAAGGGGCGCAGGTGTCCCAGACCGACACCGCGTGTCCGGAGTAGTAGACGTCCGCTTCGCGCCGCACCACTCGCCCCATCTTGTAGCCGACCGAGCGCGCTCTGCCCCCATTTTTGCACCCGACGGCATTTAGCAGCCGCAGGTGATCGGCCTCGCTCATGCTCGACGAGGTCAACAGCAGCAGCTCGCTACGCGCCGACCGCTGAGACACCTTGAGTTGCCGTACCGTGCTGCCGGTCCCGCCGACGTTCAGGGAGGCGCCGACACCGCTGATAGCATGGTAGAGTCGCTGGGTAGCCGGCTCGTAGACACATCCCAGGATCGGCGCCCCGTCGGCCCCCAGCAGCCCCAGCTGCACCGCGTAGTCTTGCCCCTTGGCGATGAAGGCCTTGGTCCCGTCAAGCGGATCTACGACCCAGTAACGGCCGGAGGCGCTCGCGCTGAGCCCCGCTACCTCTTCGCTGACGATGCCGTCGTCCGGGAACTGTCGCCCCAACCCCTCCCGAATGATGCGGTCGCTCTCCAGGTCGGCGCGGGTGACAGGCGTCTCATCGGCCTTGGTACTGCTATCGCGCCCTCCGGCCTCGGTAGCCACCTTGAGCACCGCCGCACCGGCTTCGCGTACCAACTGCATCGCGGCGCGGAGCTCTTTATCCAGCTTCAGTGCGAGGTCGAGGATGGGCACGCGAATTCAGCTCCTGTCGACGAGGCCCGCTTGCGCTCTAGTGGCCCGTGTCCATCTGGCGGAAGTTGTTGCGCCAGGTCTTGTAATCGGGGTTCAGCTCGATCTTGTCTTCGATGAACGGTTTGTTTCCCCACTCCGCTTGCATACTGTCACGAGTCGTAATGTCGACAAGCGTCAACATGAAGAAAATCGAGACGAAGAGGATCGTAGCGAAGAAGACAAAGGCGTTGAATCGGTCATCATACTTGAGGTGCATGAAGAACCCTACGACAAGACCCGCCTTGATGAGGGCGACGAACATCGCCACCGGGAGGCTGGCCGCGCCGAGGTCCGCGTAGGACACCAGCACGGTGACCACGGTCAAGACGATGAGCGCTCCGAAGACCCCGAAATACGTCTTCAGCGGCAGGATGTGATGGTGCGACTCATGTACCGGGATGGCCTTACCGTCGTAGTAGGCCATCGTGGCGTGAGCGTCAGCGTGTGAATCAGCCATAGCGTTGGGCTCCTATACCTTCCTACTTGACCAGGTAAAGCAGTGGGAACAGGAAGATCCAGACGAGGTCGACGAGGTGCCAGTAGAGGCCCACGTTCTCGACGGGGGTGAAGAACTTGCTGTGGAACTCGCCTCGGCGGGCGCGCACATAGATCCACGTCAGCACACCGATGCCGAGGACCACATGGATCCCGTGCAAGCCGGTCATCATGAAATAGACGCCAAAGAAGATCTGAGGGCCACCGGGATAGCCGGCTACCAAGAGTTCCCCGGTCTCCGAGAGATGCTGATAGTATTTCCCTGGGAGATCGTGGTGCGCGATTTTTCCCGAGTATTCGAAGTACTTCACCACCATGAAGATGCCGGCGCACAGGATGGTCAGCAGGAGGTTGCGCAGGAGCGCCGACCGGTTATCGGTCTGAGCCGCCCGGACGGCCAACGCCATGGTCAGGCTCTGT
>JAAZYN010000596.1 GCA_014239625.1 Myxococcales bacterium
TCGAGGTGCCGCCAACCACGCGCCGCCACCGCGGGGGTCAGGTTGGCCTGCTCTTTGAAGTTGGGCTCGTTGTACCCCAGCAGATGTTTCGCCTGGGCGGGCACATCGGCGAGGAAAGCCGCGCGACTTATCCCTTCGTGATAGCAGGCGTAGCAGGCGCCGTCGGGATCGAAAGACCAGCGACTCGCCTCGCATATCTTCCGGCAGCGCTGGCCTCCGCGACGCTCATCGACGCGCAGGCAGGGGCCGCCGGAGTCGCAGGCGCGACCTTCGTTCACCAGGCCCCAAGCCATCGGGACGAACTCGACCGTGCCGTTCGACAGCAGGGGGCTGTCACCCACGCCCCGTCGTTCCCGGCAGGTCATCGGTTTGGACGACCAGTTATAGTACCACGACAGACCTGGCACCATGGCCTCGAGATCGGCCCCTCCCTGAGAGAAGGGCCATCCGCAGAAGTGGAACGCGGCCCCACGCTTTTGGTCTCCCGCGCCCCCACTTGGCGGGACATGCACCGCCATCGCCCGGGCCGTGGCCAGCTGGTTGGCTCCGCTGCATCCGGAGAGCCACGACAGCGCCCCGAGGACGCCGGCGAGCGCCGCCCCAACGCAGACCCGGGGGGAGCGGGGGAGGGCCGCGGATGATGCGCGGGTTCGGCTGCGGCCCACGCATTCCCATCGCGAACCGAGGCGACCGCCGGGGACGCGGTCGACAGCTGTGGCGTACGACGTCACCTGCGTCCGCGCGGATCCCCGGTTGCAGCCGCAGCGGCATGAAACATCGAGGCTGGCAGGGAGGCCGCTGGGCTGACCGGCCAGCGGTTTGCTCCCCACCCACGCGTGCAGGCGACACTCGCGCGGCAACGCCGCCGCGATTCAGGGCTGATTCCCGCCGGTCAGTTTGATTGAACGCGACCATCTGGGCGATTTCGCCGCTGGCTGCTCGACCTCGACGTAACGCTGACACCGAACCTGATCTCGGTGCGGTGACAGCCGGATCGGTCGGACGTCCGCTGGAGGTGACCCCGTGTCACTCCGCGAAGCGCTACGGGGTCCATGGTCGAGTGGCGTCCGATGCCCTACTTTTTACCCCAATCTTCCCAACTCTTCTTGCTCGGGCTCTTGATGCCTCTGAAGTACCACTTGCCGTCGACCTTCTTGAGGGCCACCACGGCGACCTCGTCGGCGCTCATGTCGTGGAACTTCACCCGGGCGCGCTCGCCCTTCTCCTTGAGCTCGCCGAGGTCACCGCCCCACGCGGTGACGGCTTTCATTCGCCAGCCGTCTTTGAACGCACGTTCGGCGAGTTTGTCTTTCTTGGCCTCCGACTCCTTGCGCTCCTTCTCATCCAGGAGCTTGATCAGGCCGTCGACGCTCTTGGCTTTGTAAGCCTTCAGAGCTGCTTCGGCGACACTCTTCGGGTCGTTGTGGTCGACGCTCCCGCCACAGGCTGTCACCAGCCAGGCCGCGAGTAGCACAGCCGCGATTCGAATGGAAAACCTCTGCATCGTTCATTCCTCATTTACATCGTCTGGGTGTTGTTCCGAACTCAATCAGACCATTCGCCCATTAACCCGTGCGCCCTGGGGAGTGCAAGTGGACCCAGAGCCGAAGTCGCTCTCCACAGAGGCGACGTGCGCCCTGGCCTCCCTCGAGAGCCGGGCTTCGGCGGCTGAACGAACCGCCTCGGCCAATGACAGCCTCGTGCCTCCCGGACTGCTTCTGAGCCGTTTTCATGATCCCGGGTACGGCGCCTGACTGCCCCCGCGCTCGCCGCAGCAAGCGCCCGACGGTCGCTACCGAAAGCCGTGGGCCGCCTGCTTCAACAAGATTGTCCGCCAGCTCTTCTCGAGTTGCGTCGGGTTGCTTGCTCAGGAGCTGGAGCATCAAGTCGACTTCGGGCTGCGATGCCTTCCGCTTCCTGCCGGCGTTCCCGGTTCGCGGTTCAACCGAGCCCTCCATCTCCATGCGCCGTACCCAGCGACACACAGTCGCCGGTCCGCAGCCGAATCGCTCGCCGGCTCCCTCCCGCGTCAACCCCTCCGTTTGCATGGCCTCGACCACGCGGCGCCGGAGGTCCATCGACAATGGTGCTGGCATCTCTTCCCTCCCGTTCATCGAACGGCTCACGCCGAGATCACCTCGTCAACACCGCATAGTTCCGATCAACCAATTTTGACTGCGCCGGTCAGGCCCTCACGCAGCCGGTCAGAATGGTTGACGCCAGGATCCGTCATTGACGATGACCTTGATGCCGCGCTCACCTTCTTCGAGTTTGACGCCAACCACTGGAAGGCGCTCCGATCCACCAACGCCATAGAGCCCACTCATCGCGAACTCCCGGAAGTTTCGCGAGGTGGGCGCCATGAAGGCCGACGTCAACGTCAATAGGATCGCCGCTCAGGTGGCCCACTTCGTCAATCAACAATGGGGAAATGGGCCCATCGCCGGCTTCAAGCAACGCGGTCCGGGTAGGCGCCGGTGAAAGTGCGCCAACCATTTGGCGCTATGCCGCCGTGACTTTCGACAGCCGTGCACGTCTCTCGGTCAGTACAGTCAGCGTCGTCGGAGCACGGCTCCAGGCACGCGGGCCCGGCTGGCAGGTCGACGCGCTCCGACTCTGGGCCGCAGTCGACGGCGGTCTTGCAGATAGAACACGTGGCGTCGACGCACTCTCGGGCGGACGGGTCGTAGCGCTCTCCGTCGAAGGGTCTTGGAGGTGCTGGCACATTGGCCTGATGAAAGGTCGCAGAGGTCCACGGTGCACGGGTCATTGTCGTCAGCCGTGAAGGCGCGGCAGATACGAAGCATGAGCCGGAACCTGGTGAGAAGGACGGGTTGGAACCTGGCTCGACGCCTGCTGTCGCTCGTGGTACTCGACGGGAAAGTGTACTTGGATGTGTGGATGATGGCTCCCGCGAGGCAAGCCCCCAAGGAAGGATAAGGAGTGGCAAAATGAGCATACGAATTCTAATGATCATGGCTCTTGGCCTCGGCGGTTGTGCGCTGCTGGGGTTGGACGGCGGCACCAAAAAGAACAAGACATATGGCAGCAACGACTACCACGCCGCCAAAGAAGCCGGTGATATCGACACCTTGAGGAAAATGTGCATGCTGCAGCTCAAGGTCTCGGGGGCGCAGGTGCGCCGCGACGCGTGCGAGTCGGCGGTCGAAACCTACATCGCGAAGAAGGACCTCGCGACGCTCAAAGACATCTGCACCCTCAGAAACAAGGGCGATGCTTACGAGAAATGGCAGTATCGATC
>JAAZYN010000597.1 GCA_014239625.1 Myxococcales bacterium
GCTGCCGCTGCCGCTGCCGCTGCCGCTGCCGCCTCCGCCGCCGCCAGCAGCGCTGGGGGCCGCGCGGGCCAGCGCCTCCAACGCCGGCTCGCAGTCCGCACGAGCGCACAGTCACTGGCGCCTCCCGGCGCGCCGTTCGAACCTTGGTGAGAAATGCGGGTTGGTGAGGGGATTCGCCACGACTCAGGTTTATGCCGCGCCCGTCGAGGTGACCGCAATCACAAAGCGTCGCTTGTCGCCGCGGCGACCGGTGTGCTAAAGCGCCACCGGCTCTGGGAGGACCCCCCGACGATGCTCATCCGCGCTACAGGATCAGCCCCCATACTCATCGCGCTCTTTGGCGCCGTGCTTTTTGGCTGCGCCGAGTCACACGAGCCACCGGTGACGCAGGGCAAGGACATCCGGCTGTCCATCCTGCACACGACCGACATCCACTCACGGCTGCTGCCGTACGACATGACGGTCCTGGCCGGCGATCGTAATCTGGGGCTGAGCCCGGACAACGGCCCCTACGGGGGGATCGCGCGCATGGCCCACGTCATCAAACGGGAGCGCGCCCGGGCGAGTCGCGCCGTCTACGTCGACTCGGGGGACTGCTTTCAGGGCGCCCCCATCTTCAACGCGTTTATCGGCGAGATCGAGCAGCGCGCGCTGTCGCTGATGCGCCCAGACGCAGTGATCATCGGCAACCACGAGTTCGACGAGGGCGTCGCGAACTATACCAAGCAGGTGCAGCGATGGGCGACCTACCCGATCCTGGCCGCCAACTACCTGTTCGAACCGTCCCAGCCGCTGAGCCACTACGTAAAACCTGTCGAGATCGTCAACATCGACGGTCTGAAGATCGGCTTCATCGGGATCGCCAACTTCTCATCCATCTCGTCCATCACCGACATCGGCAACTCACTGGGGATCGTCCCGCTCGAGATCAAGGAGATCGTCCAGGACTGGATCGACATCCTCGAGCCCAACGTCGACCTCGTCATCGGCATCTCGCATGCGGGGCTCGGCGAAGATGAGGAGATCATCAAGGCCACCACAGGGCTGGACGCGATCATGGGCGGACACCTGCACGTCGTGCTGATGCCCCCCAAGGTGATTCAGGACAAATCGGGCCGGGACGTCATCCTGGCTCACTCGGGCGCCTTCGTGAAGTTCGTGGGCCGGCTCGATGTGGTGGTCCGGGACGGCGACATCATCGCCCACGACTACCAGGTGTTCCCCATCGACTCCTCGGTGCCGGAGGACCCGGAGATGGTGAACTTGATCGAGCCCTATCGGTACCAACTCAATCAGCTGATCGACCTGGACTCGGTCTACGGGTACAGCGCCAAGCTGATCCGACGCTTCGGCTTCGACGGCGGGGACTCCCCGCTGGGCAATCTGGTGGCCGAGGGGATCCGACAATACGCGCGAGCCGACTTCGGCATGACCAACTCGCTGGGTATCCGGACGGACCTCAACCCGGGAGCGATCAACCTCGACCAGCTCTACAACATCTTCCCGTTCAACAACTACGTGACCTCGATGTATCTGAGCGGCGATGACGTCCAGGCGCTGCTCGACTACGTCACGCTCCGCTCTGCGGGGCGAGGTTGCGCCACGCAGATCCAGGTGTCGGGCATCGAGTTCGTCATGGACTGCCGCCAGCAGAGCGATGCCTGCCCGGATTGCCCTCGGGCGCGCGACATCGTCATGACCGACTGCGGCGACCCGTCGCTCAGCGACAAGACGGGCTGCACCAAAGTCCCGCTCCAGCGCGACGCGGTCTACGAGATGGCGACCAACGATTACATCGCGCAGGGCGGGTCGGGCTTCACCGTGCTGAAGACGAACAACACTCAGACGATCACCGATGTGGCGTTGCGCGACGCGGTCCTCGAGACCGTCATCCGGAGCCCGCTGTGCGTCGAGGAGTGTCGTCGAGGGGACGGCTCGTTGCTGCTCGACTCGTGCATCGGCTATCAGATGTGCGTCGACGATCTGGCCGAGTTCTACGGGCGCAAATGCTCCAAGGTCGCGGACGTGAACCCGGACGAGACGCAGACGCTGACCGAGTGCTCGGTCGCGGAGGCCGACGGGTGCATCGCCGTGGATGACTGCTACGGGACGGACTGCCACGGGACGGATTGCGTCGCGTGCACCAAGACCGCCGACTGCAGCGACGGTGCCCAGTGCTTCAACGGCTGGTGCCGGGCTCCCCTGCTCCAATGCCGCAACAGGCTGTGCGAGCGGAAGTGCACCTTGGACAGCGACTGCCCCGGAGGGTCGGTGGTGGGCGACTCGGGACAGAGCCTGTGCACCGACGGCGTCTGTCAGCCGCGATCGGGGGCGCCCTGCTCGGACGACCGCAGCTGCATCGACGCGCAGGCGGTCTGCCAGGCGGGCAACTGCGACACCTGCGAGCAGGACACCCAATGCGGGGCCGGCGAGCTCTGCGTCGACGGGTTCTGCGTCGTACCGGTGGCGGTCTGTGACGACCTGCGTTGCCGCCCCCGCTGCGACAGCGACGAGGAGTGCCTGGCCGGTGAGGGCTGCTCGAGCCTCGGGCGCTGCCGGCCGAACGCCTGCGATGAGGCCCGAGGCCTTCAGTTCACCTGCGAGGCGTTCGCGAGATACAGGGCCATGAGCCGGTGTCAGACGATGCCGTGCCCAACGGCCGAGGCCGATGGGCGAATCAGCCGGATCTTGCCGGCCAACGACGAGCTGATCAGCGACATCGCGCCGGACGACCCGGAGGGCTGACGGATGCCGATACGCCTGGCCTTTCTCGCTCTGTCCGCGGTCATCGGGGTACTCCTGACGGCCTGCACCGAGGAGTTCGCGGTGGAGCCCGGCCTGCTGAGCTTCGAGGTCACGGTGCCCGACGCCGATCACGCCTTCGGCAGCGCCGCAGCGCCGCTGAATTATGTGGGCCTGGAGCCGTGCACCAGTGACGCCGATTGCGGCGCAGGCAACAGCTGCCAGGCCAACGCGTGCGTGCACCGGGTGGTCATCGACGTCCGCGCCATCGGCCGCGATGGCAACCCGTGGTCATTTTTCAGCGGCGACGTCAGCGTGCGGATCACGCCCGGCGAGCTGCTGAGCGATCCGCGCATCCGGATCGAGCAGGGCGTCGCCTCGGGTCACGAGATCGTCTTTCGTCAGGGCTACGGCAAGACCCACATCTGGGTCGAAGATGATGGCTACGTGCCCCACACACGCCAGTACGGGCAGTGCAGCGACGGCATCGACAACGACAGCGACAACCTCATCGA
>JAAZYN010000598.1 GCA_014239625.1 Myxococcales bacterium
GGGAGCGATCGTCGGCATGACCCTCCCCATCGCTCGGGACCTGTCGCGCTACGGCATTCGCGTCTGCGTGATCGCACCGGGCGTCTTCAAGACCCCGATGCTCGCCGGCCTGCCCGAGAAGGTGCAGGAGAGTCTGGGGGCCATGGTGCCCTTCCCGTCGCGGCTCGGCGATCCGTCCGAATACGCTCAGCTGGCTCAAGCGATCATCGAAAATCAGATGCTCAATGGCGAGGTCATCCGCCTCGACGGAGCGTTGCGGATGCCCCCCAAATAGACGGGGGCCGGTCGCGCCGCCTTCCCGGCGCGGCCGGTACGCGCGCTGCGGCGACACGGTGTAACGGTGCGTGGTGCATACATCGTGCGGTACACGCCCAGCGTCGTCGTGATCAGCTCGGCGAGATGAATCCAACGCGGGTGTGGCGCGTCACAACCAGGTACGTCGGCGAGGCAACACGCCGCTTTTGAAGTCGCCTCAGCACAAGAGAGCCCTCATGAACACACTGATCGCCACCTTTGTCGCCTTGACCCTGGTCCCGGCGGGGGCCGCTCCGGCGGCTAAAACGGCCGCTGCGGTGACCCTGGATCAGGCTGTCGCCGGGGTTCAGAAGTTCTACGAGGACGTCTCCGACTTCAGCGCCGACTTCAAGCAATCGGTCAAGCGCAAGAACATGCCCCGAGCGCGCAAGCTGAAGGGCCGCGTGGGCTTCAAGAAGCCGGGGATGATGCGTTGGGATTACAAACAGCCCGAGAAGGTGCTGTACGTGAGCGACGGCAAGACCCTGTGGAATTATCAGGTGGAGGACAAGGTCGCCTACAAGCTCAACGTCAAGGACTCGGAGCTCTACAACGCGCTCAAGTTTCTGTTTGGGCAGGGGGACCTGAGAAAGGAGTTCAAGGTCGCGCTGGGTAAGCCTACCCGCGCTGGGCTGGTGGTCCTGGTGCTCACTCCGAAGACCAAGCAGACCAACTACAAGAAGCTCGAGCTGCACGTGGACCCGACCAAGTTCGAGATTCGAACCAGCGTTCTGCACGATCCGCTCGGGGCCAAGTCCACGGTGCGCTTCTCCAAGATCAAGTACGACGCCATCGACGCGAAGGTCTTCACGACCTTCAAACCGAAAAAGGGGGTACGTGTGCAGGATCTGACCACCAGGAAAGTCAACCGGGCGTCGCCCGCCAAGGCCGCTAGCCCAACGACGCCCCTCAAACCGGCTCCCGAGACGAAGTGACCAAAGCCTGCGGGGGGCAACCTGGCGGGTGACTGCCCAGAGGAAAACAGCGGGTTCTTCTTCGGCCGATGACGATCGGCGGGCGGTCCGGTCCGCAGGTCGCGACGCTCCCGGGGCGTCCGACCGCCTGACTGGGCCGAGCTTCCACCACGCCTCCGGCAGGCGGCCTCGGGGCTGGGTTCGCTGGTCCGGGCGGCGGGTGCTCGAGGTGCGCATTCGGCGACGACGTGAGCTCTTTCCCTTGAGTCGTAGGCTGGACCGTGCAAATTGGCGGCTCGAACCCCTCGCAGTTCGCGCGTCATGACGCGGACACCCCGAGTCTCCTATGAGCCAGAACCAGAAAGTATTTTTCGTCTCGCTCGGGTGCCCGAAGAACCGGGTGGACTCTGAGATCATGCTCGGCGACTTGAAGAGTCGCGACTACGAGGTGGTCCAGGACGCCGACGCGGCCGACGTCCTCGTGGTCAATACGTGCAGCTTCATCGAAGAGGCGCGCGTGGAGTCGGTGGACACCATCGTCGAGCTGGCGGACGTCAAGTCCCGCGCCGGTGGCCACAAGAAGCTGGTCGTCGCCGGCTGTCTCACCCAGCGCTACGAAAAGGAGCTGCGCAACGAGCTGCCCGAGGTCGACGTCTTCGTCGGCACCGGCGACCATTGGCGGATCGGTGATCTGCTGGCCTCGCGCAACATGCAGAGCGCGCGCGACCAGCTGGTGCCTCTGAGCGCGGTGGGGCGGCCGGGCTACAACTACGACCAATACGCGCCGCGGGCCATCACGACCGACGCGTGGACGGCGTACGTCAAGATCGCCGAGGGTTGCAGCCAGCGCTGCGCCTTCTGCATCATCCCGCGGCTGCGCGGGGGCGCCAAGTCGCGGACGATCGCGGACGTGGTCGCGGAGGTGCGCAACCTGGCGGTTGTCGGGGTCAAAGAGATCAATCTGATCGCCCAGGACCTCACCCACTACGGCAACGACCTCAAGGACGGGACGGAGCTCGAGCACCTCCTGGCGGAGCTGGTGAAGATCGATGGGGTTAAGTGGTTCCGGCTGCTCTACTGCTACCCGCACAACTTCACCGACGGTCTCATCGACCTCATCGCCGAGCACGACACCATCGCCAGCTACGTTGACATGCCGCTGCAGCACATCAGCGACCCGATGCTCACGGTGATGCGCCGTCGATTTCCGGAGGCCGAGACCCGGGCGCTGGTGAAGAAGATGCGCCAACGGATTCCGGACCTGGTCTTCCGGACAACCTTCATCGCCGGACACCCCGGAGAGACCGCCGACGACTTCAAGAAGCTCTACGACTTTGTCGAGGAGAGCCGCTTCGAGCGCGTCGGCGTGTTCAAGTACAGCCTGGAAGACGGCACCAGAGCCGCCCGGATGGATGATCGGGTCATGGGGATCGTCAAAGACGAGCGCCAGCACGCGCTGATGACCTTGCAACGCGGGATCTCGTCGGAGCTCTGCGAGGCTCGGGTCGGCGAGGAGCTCGAGGTGCTCATCGAGGGCCCGTCCAAGGAGACCGACCTGCTGCTACAGGGGCGCTTTTATGGCCAGGCGCCCGAGATCGACGGGGTGACCTACATCAACGAAGGGTGGGCGGAGCCAGGGACCATCGCGAGGGTCGCGATCACCGAATCCGGTGACTACGACCTGGTTGGCGGGATCGTGCCACCGGACGAGGACTTCAACCGGCAGTAGCGCGGCTGTCGGCGCCGCCGTCGCTCGGCACCGCGGTCACTCCCCCGCCTTCGCCGCCGCGTGTCCGACGAGGGAACGTGGCACGCGGCCCGCGCCACGTGACGGCCTCGGCGCGCCTTCGGGTCAGCGTTTGGTGGCCAAGGTCTTGGCGGCCTTCTTGGCGGCGGCTTTGGGTCCACTCAGGATGGTCATCGCGCAGGTCCCCTTGAGCTTGGTGCGGACCTTCGCCAACGCCTTGGCCTGACACGCGCCGACCCTCTTCGTGCTGCCGGACAGGACCTTGATCCCCTTGGGCCCCTTACCCGCCAGCTGATAGG
>JAAZYN010000599.1 GCA_014239625.1 Myxococcales bacterium
GCGCCGGCGCGGCCGGGCGACCCCACAGCTGGCGGCGCCCGCCCCCAGCTGACGATTCGTCAGGGCGTCCGGCGACATGCTGCTGTTCACCACGCCTCCTGCCAAAGGAGCGTGTCGGCCGCAGCGACACAGCGCCTCGCACCCCAAAACGCTCCTGCCCGACAAGGGCGGCGGCGCGGCGGACTCCTGCCCCACCCCTCCTCCTGGCTTCACCCCTGACCGCAGCCCCCTCTTTCCAATGATCACGTGTGTCTCCATCTCCGGCCTCGGCCCTCATCGCGACTTCAGCGCGGACCTCCACCCCCGTGGCTTCAACCTCATCTCGGGGCCATCGGAGTCCGGCAAGTCTTTCATCATCGAGGCCATCGTCTTTTGCCTCTGGGGCAGGTCGATAACAGGGACGTTTTCAACCGAGGCTATCCACGACGGAGCCGACAAGGCGGAGGTTGAGCTTCATCTGGACTCGGGCCGGATCCTGCGCCGCAGCATCACGCGCTCCAGGTCGCAGCGCCGCCAGATCACGCTCGCCGACACGACCCAGAGCTACTCGAGTGAGGCGTCGTTCCGCCAAGCCCTCGGGGAGCTGACCGAGGACGAAGAGGCCGTTCGAGTCGTCATCGTGCCGATGGCCTGGCAGCCACTCGTGAGCGGCAACGCGCGCAAGTTCAGGGACCTGTTGATGCGCCTGCTCCCCAACGGAGACGTCGAGGGCGAGGTGCGCCGGCTGGTCGCCGAAGCGGGCTTCGAGTGCACCGATGAGGAGTCGCGCCTCCCCGACAAGGAGGTCATGAAGCGCCGAGCGAGCGCTCGACGAGAGCGCGATGAAGCCGCCGGGCGATTACAGTCCATACAGGAGCGGCTCTCGGCGCTAAAGAACAGCCTCGACGAGATGGCCGACCCGGTCGCGTTGAGCGGTGAGCTCCTCGCTCGAATCGAAGCCTGGAGAGCCTTCCAACGACGCCTGGACGCCGACGAGCGACGGCGCGCCGCGCACAACGCACAGCGCGCCTGGGACGCCCGACGCCAGGGCCTTGGCGAGCAGCCCCAGGCGGGGCCCGACCTCACAGCCGCCCGGGCCAACGCTGACGCGCGCAGGCGACGCCTTCAACAGGCGCGGGTCTCGGCCAAGGAGCTGTATGGACGGCAGCAGGTCGTGGCCGCCAAACTCTCCGACTACGGCCATGAGCCTTCCCCCTCGGTCTGCCCCACCTGTAGTCGCCCCGGCTGGGACGAGGGGGTCCGAGCCCACGCCGACCTGGTAAAGCGCAACGACGCCCTCCTCGCCGAGCTCGCCGAAGCCACGACCGAAGGGTTGAAGCTGCGCGCTGCCTCCGAAGTGGCCGACAGTGAGGCCGCGGAGGCGCTCGAGGCGCAGACCGAGCGCGACCGGTGGCGAGCGGCGTTGAGCGCACTGGGCGCGCGCCCGGAGCTGCCGGATGCGCCCGATGACGCGCCGCAGCCACCTCCTGGCGCGCGTCCGACGCCCGATGAGCTGGCCGCGGCGCACCATGGAGCGGCCGCCGCAGGTGCCAGACAACAGCGGCGCGAGGATCTCGAGTCGACCGCCGCGCTGCTCGCGGACGCGACGAACCGGCTGGCGCGACAGAGCGCGCACGCCGACCGACTCCACGCCCTGCTCGAGGCCGTTCGGGTCGCCCCCTCGGCGGTCGCGGCCCAGATGGCCCTGGCGCTGGGCGACCTGGGGCCGGTGAGCCTCGCGTTCGGGGACCACCCCGCGGTCGAGGTGCTCATCGACGGGCGCCCATGGTGGCTCGCGAGCCGAGGCAGGCAGGTCGTCGCGGACGGTCACCTTCGGGCCGCGATGCGCCGCGTCATGGAGATGGACCACGTGCTGCTGATCCTCGACAATGTCCAGGATGTGGGTGGACAACCGCTACCGGCTATCGCGCCGCCAACGTTGATGCTGCGCACCAACGATGCGCCGGGGATCGCGGTGAAGAGCGACTGACAAGGATGTGGCCGGTCGACCGCCCACGAGGAGCGACGAAACATCCGGGATGGGATGCGAGACCACGCCCCGCACCAGGTGCGCCCGGAGGGGAGACGTCGCCGCCAACGGCCGACCAGCACCGGTCCGGAGCGGCCCCATTACCGCGGGGGCGGGCGCAGCCGAATAGAGTACCGCTCGCGCAGCTCTTCGACGGTGAAGTCGAAGTCGACCCATGGGTTCCAGCCGTCGCTGAGGTCCCGGTTGCATTGAGTGCCGAGGAGGAAGGACTTCAGGGCCGCCTCCGGGTCGGAGATACCCAAGCGCTCGCTGCCAGCGATCGGAGAGATCTGAAATCCCAGGTGAAACTGCGCCACGGCGAAGAGGATCGTGTGGAGATAGTCGTAGTTTTGGAACCCGGCTTGGAAGGCCACCACGCAGGCCTCCTCCTGGACGGAGGTGCCGTAGTCCGCGAGTACGTGGACACAGTCGTGAAAGACCAGGGGCTCCGGCGGCCCACCGACCTGACCCGGGAAGGAGAAGCCGGCCTGTTTGGTGAACTCCCAGTAGGCGCGGCCCAGCGTCCCCGCTGGCTTGCCCTCCAGCGCCAGGTATTTGGCGGCCAGGCCCGGGTTCTCCTTGCCCTGGAGAGCGTGGATGCTCTCTCGGAGCCCCGCGAAGCCCTTTTCTTTGAAGTGCGCCTTGAGCCGTTTGCCTATGAACGCCCGCCGCACGATATCGATCTTGAGCAGGTTCAGCCGCTTGTGCACCATCCGATGCATGGTCCGCAGCGGCGCCTTGTCCGCACCCAGCGCCTTCGTATAGGCCGCGATGAGGGCCTCCTCTCGGGAGCTGGCCTCACCGTCGATGAGCGCCACCAACACCAGGCCTCGGATGATCCGCTCACGGAACATCTGATCGGGGACGGCCTGCGCGAGCTCCTCGGCGTCGATGAGCGAGACCTCGTCGAGCGGGACGTCGAGTTTCAGTATGTGCCGCTGTACAGCGTCGATGTACTCACGCTCCAGCGCGTGAATGCGTCCGTCCGCCAGAGCGACCGTCTTCAGCGCTCGCAATCCGGCGCGCGCGATGTTTGGAGGGGGGGGCGTCCACTCCACGGGGTCTCCATCAGGCGATGAGGGTTCGCGTCGACGATACACCATCGTCATCCGGCGACGGTCGCAAGGCCCCTGCACGACAACCGGACAGCGTGGTGAGGGGTCCGCGCAGAGCGGGTGCGACGGCGGATGACGTGCGCCTGGATTCGGTGCAACATTCGTTCGTTATGTTCCATCACG
>JAAZYN010000059.1 GCA_014239625.1 Myxococcales bacterium
CGAGGTGAAGCTGAGCATCGGCGCCATCACCTCCGGGTCGACCAAGCTGGGGCAGAACTTCTTCATGGCGACCCCTGCGGCCACTCCCGGCGCCGGTTACGCCGGCAGCGACACGCTCATCACCCGCGACCAGATCGCCTTCGTCGACACCCTGGGCGCCAAGGCCAAGCTCACCTACCAGAGCGGGATGGTGAACTTCTACCTGCAGGGCGCCTACAAGGGGCTGGTGGCCGACGGCGGCGAAGACCGTACCGCCACGTTTACCGGCTGGCGCCTCAAGGAAAATGGGCGCGGCAACCACTGGAACGCGCTGATGGGGGTGGCGCTCAACATCGGCAACTTCCAGATCGCCCCGAACATCTTGTACCAGCGCCCACTCACCGGCCCCATGCCCGCCATCGCGGGAGCGTTCAACCCCGCCTCGGGAGCCTATTTCCCCGCCATGACGGGGCGCAACATCCTGCGAGACCCCTTCGTCGTGCGGGGCAACCGGGAACAGCTGGGGGCCGAGCTCATGCTCTGTTACGACCCCACGCCAGGCACCTGGATGTGGGCCTGGGACAACGAGATCGTCGAAGACGCCGAGGTCGCGCTCAGCGTCGACTTCGTCTATCGCCACCTGCCCACGATTCAGGACGCCGGGGTCGGGCGGCTCGACGACGGTACCCCCTTCGCCTTCGTCACCTCGGCGCCGGCGCGGGACCTGTGGGAGGTCAACGCGCGCGTGGTCGCCAACCCCGGCGACGGCGTGCGGCTGGTCGGGCACCTGCTGGTCGGAAACGCGCAGGCCACCGGCGACGACCCGCGGACCATCGAGCGGTTCTCGCTGCGCGGGCGGGTCACGTGGCAGAAGCTGGCGGCGGCGTTCGCGGTGAAGGTCAATGACTGGGGCCCCTACGATTATCATCGGGACTTCAACCTGACCTTCCCGCTGCAGCTGATGGCCGATCTGTCGTGGGGGGCGACCCT
Source organism: Myxococcales bacterium (assembly GCA_014239625.1). Classification (GTDB taxonomy): domain Bacteria; phylum Myxococcota_A; class UBA9042; order PHBI01; family JAAZYN01; genus JAAZYN01. Next base: position 970 of record JAAZYN010000059.1, read on the forward strand.
CCCCGAGTGGCTCGGCGAGCTCTACACCAAGGTCGGGGTGCGCGGCACCGTCCGTTGGCTCGACAGCTTCTCTCCGCGCTACCACGCCGACCCATCAGCTCCCGACGCCTGGGGCCACGAGTGGGAGATGCGCGCCTACATCCACCTGCTGCTGTGAGGAGCCCGACGTGACCATCCGAACCATCACGCTCGCCGCCGCCGTCATCACGACCATGGCCGGTGGCTGCCTGGACGCGCCGGAAAACTACTACGGCATCGATCTGGTGGCCGTGACCTTCGAGCTCGAGAGCACGGAGATGGGGATCCACCCGTCCAAAGCGGTCCTGGACGCGCGCAACAACCCCTTCCGCGAGCTCGACGTGGGGACCGAGATGAAGTGGACGATCTTGTCCTATGGCGGTTCGTCGGCGGCCTTCTACGCCTGGGCGACCCGCCTGGCCAACGAGCCCACCGGCGAACACCAGTATTACACCGCGATCACCCTGCGACGGCTGGTGGACAACGAGGAGCTCGCGCCGGTGCTCCTGCCCATCGTGCTGGAGATGGCGGTGCGAGCGTTCCAGGCCGTGCTCGACCACTTCCCGGACAGCATCTCCTTCGACCCCACCGGGCAGTACCCGTTTCGGCTCGCGCCGCCAGCCTTCGAGGCGATCGTCGATCTGACCGGCAGCCCGCCGCCAGGCTGGGTCGAGGTGGAGCTGGCGGACGGCGGCACCACGGTGATCCCGGTCCCGGAGCGAGCCGTCGACCCGCTGCCCGACGGTGAGGAGGCGTCACCGTGAGGGCGGCCGTCCCGATCATCGCCGGGCTGACCCTGCTCGCGTGCCGCGCCGACGCCCCTGCGCCAGATCCGACGCTGCTCGAGTGGGAGGCGCCTCAGGGGTACTATCCCGAGCCCCTCGAGGGGCCAGACCCCTGGGTCGCCGGCGAACGCCGCCTCAACCTGGGCTTGTTCTACGAGGGCGGCGCCAGTGACTTCATGGCGATCGACAACGCGAGCGCAAACTACTACATCTTCGAGACCACCGACGGGCTGTTGACGTACACCCAGATCGAGGATCCGGACCGCATCGAGGGGCTGGTGAGCAGCCGCATCGTGCGCTCGGGGACACCCTGGCTCGGCGGCGGGATCGTGTGGAGCGCCGCTCGGGATCTGTCCACCTGGACCCTCATGGCGTTGAGCCTCAAGTCCAGCGACGAGAGCTTCGCCACCGTGACGATCAGCATGGAGACCGAGGGAGGAGACGCTGCTCTATCGATGGCCGATTATGGCTTCGACAACGACGGCCAATGGCATCAGCTCGTCATCCCGATGACTGACTTCGAGGAGGCTGGCGCCGACCTGACGCGGGTCACCGCCCCCTTCGTCATGGCCGCGGTTGGCGGCCCGGCCGGGGAGTCGTTCAACATCGACGCGCTGTATCTCACCGGCCCGTGAGCCGCGACGCGCCGGGCGCCCGAGGAGCAGCCCGGCCTCTCGCGCCCCGCTTGGCGCACCGTCTGCTGCCAGGAGACCTCAGTGGCGTTTCTTTGGAGCGGGCCAGTAGGTCGTCAGGTGGGCGATGGCGTCGCGCAGCTGAGCGACGCCTTTGGCGCTGACCGTCTGCTTGGCCTTCATGGCCAGCCGCATGACCTTGTGATGGTCCGCCAGGATCTGCGCGTATTTGGCCCAGGCGGCCTTGTCCCTCGGATCCGCCGGCGCGATCTTCTGCGTCAGGAAGTACTCCGCGATGGTGGTGATCACGCGGGAGGCGTGGGCCTCTTTGGTGGCGACCCACCGTGTGACCTGATTGACCTTGTTGGGTTCGGTGCTGTCAGCGTAGGCCGCGATATATGTGACCGCCTTGCCGATGGTCTGGGCGTCTTCGAGCATCGCCCGGACCCGAGCGTGATCGTCGTAGGTTCCACATGGGACCTGGCAGTGGGCGTTGGCCTGTGTCGGGGTCCCGACAACAGCCAACACGGCAAGCAACATCAGCAAAACGCTCGATCGTGGCGACAACATCCGGGCTCGCTCCTTGGCGTGGTGCGCGCTGCATACAACCGCGCAGCGTTACCGTACAGTATGGGCTCACCGTCAACGCTCGACAAACGCGCTGCATCGCTCCGGGACGCTTCCGGTGGCGCGCTCGCTGCGAACACAGGAGCCGCAGGCATGTCCGAAGAGCACCCACCGCCGCCCGGCGAGATCGACGAGAAGCTCCGCCGGACGCATCTCATCAACCGCCGCTCCACCGCGTGGCTTCTCGAGATCGCCCTGGTTCAGATCACCGTGGTTCCGATCTTTGTCGCGCTCTTCGTGTTGCTGACGGGCGACACGGACACCTCGATGTGGATGATCCAGCTGCTGATCTGGGTGCCCTATCTGTTGGTCCGGGATCTCCTGGGCTTGTGCAGCTGGGGGAAATACGTCGTGGGGTTGAGGTTGGTGAACCGCAAGGGCGGGGACCTCACCCTGGGCCAGAGGGTCCTGCGGAACGTCCCGCTGGCGATCCCCCTGTTTCCTATCGTGGAGTTTTTCGCGGCCTTCAAGGGGACGGCCCCGGAGATGCTGCGATTTGGCGACCGCTGGGCCCACACACAGGTCGTCGCGGCGAAGCCACAGAGCATCAGGGGGCAGTATACGGGCCCCCTGGTGCTCGCGCTGGCCCTCGCCGGGGCGGCGGATTACGGCGCGCGCCAGCTGGCGCCGACCTACTTCAAGATCTTCGCCGGGGTCCCGGGATCGGCACCGGAGATCGCCACCCGCACGGAGGTGTCTCAGCTCGGCTACAGCGTGGTCCTGCCCGATGACGTCACCCTCACGCCGGACGCGGCAGCTGGAGCCCTGGAGGCAAACCTCTACCACCGGGCGGGCCCGGGGAAGGTCCTGACGAAGGTGTTGCAGGCGAACCGCCAGGAGCTCTCCAGCACCACGCCCGACCAGCTGATCACGGCCATGCTGGCGACCTTCAAGACGGCAGACTTTGCGGAGGTCACGTTCTCCAAGGCCACCCTGCAGGGGCGACCCGTGCGGGATGTCAAGGGTGTCATACCGGCACAGCGGCCCAAGATCCGGTTTCGGTTGCGCAACGTGATCGCCGGGCCCCGCGTCTACCAGCTGATGGTCGGGTGGCCCGACGGTCAGCGGATGCCAGACTGGCTCCGACAGGCCTGGGACACCTACACGCTCACCGACAAGGCGCCCAAAGAGTCCCTCCGCGAGGCCATGGAGAAGGTGAAAGCAGGCGCGGCTGGCGGATCCACGCCTGCGGCCGCGCCCAAGTGACGGTCGCTCCCACGGGGTGACCGCCCTGCCCGGCTGACCCTCCTCGGGTCTGCAGCGGACCGCCGCGGCTCGGCTCGCTGCCCGCCATCGGCCCCCGAACATGCCTGCGAGGCTCATGGGCAACCACACCGACCGGCGTCATCCGTCCACAGAGTCGTGAACGCACGCCGCCCAGTGACCGGTGGTGCGCTGTCGCAGCGGAGGCGCGGCGCCGCGGCAGGCGTCGATGGCGACATCGCAGCGCGGATGAAAGCGGCACCCCGGCGGCGGGTTGGCCAGGCTGGGTGGCGCCCCCTCGATCCCGGACAGGACCGTCCTGGGGCCAACGGTCGACGGGAACGCCTTCATGAGCCCACGGGTGTAGGGGTGAGCGGCGTCCGAACGGAGCGCCTGCGCCGGCCCGAGCTCCGCCAGCCGACCGGCGTACATGATCCCGATGCGGTCGGAGATCTCGAGCATCAACGGCAGGTCGTGGGTGATGAACAGGATCGAGAACCCGAGCTCTTCTTTGAGCTGCAGCACGCGTTGAAGGATCTGCTTTTCCACCACCACGTCCAGGGCCGTCGTCGGCTCGTCCATGATCACGACCCGCGGCTCGAGCACCAACGCGATGGCGATCACGACGCGCTGACGCATCCCTCCCGATAGCGTGTGGGGATAGGCGTCGATGCGCGCCGGGTCGATCCCGACCAGCTCGAGCGCGCGCTCGCCCCGCGTCCGAAGCTGTCGCGCGCTCGCCGTCGGCTCGTGAGCCCGGATCGTATCGGCCAGCTGCTCGTAGACGGTGGCCACCGGGTTGAGCGCGTTCATGGCGCTCTGAAACACCATCGCGATGTCGCGCCAGCGGACCCGACGCAGCTCCTCGGGGGACATCGAGAGGAGATCGCGCCCCCCGAAGCGGACGCAGCCCCCGGTGATGACGCCCGGAGGACCCAGGGTGCGCATGATCCCGTGTATCAGCGTGGACTTGCCGCTCCCCGACTCCCCCGCCAGCCCCAGGATCTCGCCCTGCCGGAGCTGAAAGGTGACCCCGTCCACCGCCCGCACCGGGCCCTCAGCGGTGACGTAGTCCACGCACAGGCCCTCGACCTCGAGCAGGGGGGCTCCGCTCACGAGGCCCCCCCGAGCTCCTGCTCACTGGACGGCGCGCAGTCGGGGTCGGCGCGCAGCACCGGCGTGACGCCGCTGTCGAGGTCCACCTGTCCGCCCACCAACGCCTGGCGCCACAGACGCTCGGAGGCCAGCCGCGGGTTGGTCACCTCGTCCACCGCGAAGTTCAGCATCACCAGCCCAAACCCGACCAGCGCCACGCACAGCCCGGTGGGGACAAAGGTCCACCAGCTGCCGGTCAACAGCGCCTGGTCGTTGGCCGCCCAGTAGAGGTTGGTGCCCCAGGTCACCGACGTGACGTCACCCAGGCCCAAGAACTCCAGGCCGACCTGCGCGCCGATCGCGTAGATCGTGCCGCCGATGAACTGGGACGCCAGCAGCGACAGCTGGTTGGGCAAGATCTCGCGCACGAGGATGCGCCCCGTGCTCTCGCCGCTCACCATGGCCGCCGCCACGAACTCCTTGCTGCGTAGCGACAGGGTGAGCCCTCGGACGACCCGAGCGTTCCACGCCCAGCCGGTGATGATGAGGACCGCGCCGAGGGTGAAGGGCCCCGACGGCAGGTAAGCGGCCAGGATGATGGCCAGCGGTAAGCCAGGGATCACCAGGAACACGTTCAGCAGCAGCGACAGCGCGGTGTCCACCCGGCCCCCGAAGAAGCCGGCCGTCACGCCCACCAGGGCGCCCAGGAGGACCGAGGCCAACCCGACGACCAGCGCCACCAGCAGCGTGATCCTGGATCCGACCACGGTCTGCGCCAACACGTCCTGCCCCTGGCCCGTCGAGCCGAGCCAATGGTCGCCCGAGGGCGGGCTCAACGGCACGGTGACGTAGTCGGTGGGGTCGGCCACCAGGAGCGGCCCGATCAACGCCAGGACGAGAAACGCCAGGCTGATGATGGCGCCCAGGGTGGCCTTTCGGTTGCCGGCGATGGCCGCCAGGGTGGCCGACCGACGAGGAGGCGCGCTGGCTGCTGGGGTCATCGGCGCCACCTCACCGGGTCCTCGGGTCGAGCCACAAGACCAGCAGGTCCACCAGGAAGTTGGCGACCAGGACGGCCAGCGTGATCATCAGGAAGATCCCCTGCATCAAGGCGTAGTCCTGATTGCGCACCGCCTGAATGAGCAGATATCCCTGGCCCGGGTAGGAGAAGACGATCTCGGTCAGCAACGACCCGCCCAGCACGAACCCCAGCGCCATGCCGAAGCCGGTGACGTTGGGCAGCAGGGCGTTGCGCGCTGCGTAGCGCAACATCACGCGGCGCGAGTCCAGGCCCTTGGCGCGGGCCAGCTGGATGTAGTCCTCCCCCAGCTCGGCCACCATGACGTTGCGCATGCTGAGCATCCACCCCCCAAGCGAGGCCAGCACGATGGAGGTCACGGGCAGGATCGCGTGCCAGGCGACGTCGCCGATGAACTCCACGCTGAGGGTCGGAGACAGGTGCGCTGCGTGAGCATGGCGCATGGGGAACCAGCCCAGCTCGTAGCCGAACAGATACAGCAGCAGCATGGCGAGCCAGAAGTATGGGAAGGCTCCCAGGAACGCCAAGGCAGGCGGCAGCGCCGAGTCCAACAGCCCGCCGCGCCGCCACGCCGCCACGATCCCCAGCAGGGTCCCCAGGACAAAGGCGATGACCAGGGAGACGCCGGCGATCAGCAGGGTCCAGATGAGCCCGGTGCCGATGACGTCGCTGACCGGGGCGGGGAAATAGGCGATGGACAGCCCCAGGTCACCGCTGAAGAGGTGGCGGAGGTAGGTGAGGTATTGCTCGACCAGGGAGGCGTCGGTGAACCCAAAGGCCCGTCGCATGGCGTCCAGGGCCTCCGGCTCGAGCTTGCCCTGGAAGCGCGCCACCATCGCCGAGGCGGGGTCCCCCGGGAGCATCCGCGGGAGCACGAAGTTCAGCGTCAGCGCGGCCCAGGCCGCCAGCGCGTAGAAACCGAGCCGGCGCAACGCGAACCGCACCTACTTCGACTCCCCGGATGACCCGGCGCTGCCGGTTGGGACCAGGCGCGTCATCACGAGCAGCGCTTCGGGGAGCTTGTTGGGTGAGAGCGTCGCGTAGGGGTCGTCGGCCGTCGGGAACCCGGAGATCCTGGCGGTGCTGAAGAGGCCCCAGTTGGGGTTGGGGAAGAGCGGGATCGCCGGGACGTCGCGCACGAACAGCTGCTGCAGCTGACCCACCAGGCGCCGCTGGGCGTCGTGGTCGGTGGTCGCCTCGAAGGCGTCCAGCAGGGCGTCGGCGTCCGCGCTGCCGTAGCGATGCCAGTTACCCAGCGAGGCCTCGCCGAGGGGCTTGACCGTGCGAGTCGACATCAGCCAGCGGTAAAAGGCATAGGGCGTGGGCCCCTCGTTGGACCAGCCGACGGCCAGGTCGAAGGCGCCGGTCTGCAGTTTGTCGAACCAGGGGCTGAAGTCGAACACGCGCACCTTGGCGTCCAGGCCGATGGCCCGCAGATCCCGCGAGATCACCTGGGCCGCGCGGATCCAGTCCGACCACCCACTGACCACGTAGATGGTCGATTCCCATGGGCTCCCGCCGGGGGTCCTGCGCATCCCCCCCTGGCCCACCGCGAAGCCCGCCCTGTCGAGCAGCGCGTTGGCCGCCGCCACGTCGTGACGCATCCACTGTCGCCCGGCCGCGACGGCGCTCGGATCGCGCCAGCGGTCGTAGGCCTGGCTCAGCCCCGTCCCGTCCGCCGGTCGGGTGTAGGTGTACATGGCGATATCCACCAGGCGTTGGCGATCGATGGCCATGCTCAGCGCCCGGCGCACGCGGGGGTCGTCGAAGGGCTCGCGGGTCGTGTTGGCGTAGAGAAACACGGTGCTCCCGGTGAGCGGGAACCAGTAGCCGTGATGCGCGGGGTCGCGCGACACAAAGGTCCGCTCGACCGCGGGGACGAAGTTCCCGGCCCAGTCGACCTCCCCCGTGACGAGCGCCATGTTGGCCTGGTCATTGGACGGAAAGGCCGGCATCCGAAGCGCGCTGATCGCCGGCTTGCCTTTCTGCCAGTAGTGGGGATTGGGTCCCAGCTCGAAGAGCTGGTTTTCGAAGCGGAGCACCTCGGTGAAGGGCCCGGTGGCCACCGGGTTGTCGTTGGTGAAGCGGACCGGGTCGGCGATGTGTCTCCAGATGTGCTCGGGGACGATGACGCTGTGGGCGATGGCCGCCAACCCCGGCGCGTAGGGGCGCGCGAAGGTGAACCTCACCTCCCGGGCGCCGACACGCTCGACCCCGGCGTCGGGGTCCAAAAAACGCCACACCGCTCCCTGGTCCAGGGCCGCAAAGCGTCTGCGCAGCTGGAACGAGAACACGACGTCGCTGGCCGTCATCGGCTGCCCGTCGGAGAACTTCACGCCGTCGCGGATCGACAACGTCAGGGTGCGGTTGTCCTGGCCCCAGGTGTAGCCCGTAGCCAGCCACGGGACCCACGCGCCGGTCATGCTGTTGAAGATCATCAGGGGCTCGTAGATCCCCCCCTGGGTAGGCCACCGCGCCCCGCCCGCGGCGAAGGGGTTGAAGTTGCGGATCCACGCGGCCTGTTGCTCCACCGAGACGGTCAGCACGCCCGGTCGCTCCGGCGCCTTGCTCGGGCATGCGAGGCCAGCTGCCAGGAGCGACACGCACGCGCAGCGCTGAAGCCTCGTCACCGCCCGGGCTCGGCGCGTTCGTAGACGCGCACGTAGTCGACGACCAGCTCGGCCGGAAACGGCGTGTCAGCCGAGGGCGGGCCGACGAAGTCACCGCCCACCGCCATGTTGAGGATCAGAAAGAAGGGGTGGTCGAAGACCCACCGACCGCCCGCGGGCACCTGCCCGGTGGTCGCCAGGTTGAACAGCTGCCCGTCGACGAACCAGGCGACCCGACCCGGATCCCACTCCACGGCGAAGGTGTGGAACTCTGCGTCGAAGGACTGACCAGGCTCGAGGAAGTGCGCGTCAGTGATGGGGTTCCCACCAAAGAAGCCGGGGCCGTGGAGGGACCCATGGACCACGTCGGTGGTCTGGCCTCGGTACTCCATGATGTCGATCTCGCCGCACTCGGGCCACCCCACCGTGGGATAGTCCGCGCCGAGCATCCAGAAGGCCGGCCACAGCCCGGCCCCTCGGGGGAGCTTGAGGCGAGCCTCGGCCCGCCCGTAGGTGAACTCGAAGATGTCGCGGGTCAGCAGGCGCGCCGAGGTGGCGGTGTTGCCCTCGAAGGCCTCTTGACGGGCGGTGATGATCAGATGCCCTTCGCCGTCCATGGCGGCGTTGTCCGCGCGGTCGGTGTAATGCTGCAGCTCGTTGTTGCCCCAACCACCGCCGCCCACGTCGTAACCCCACTTTGCGGGGTCGGGGCGCTCCCCCGCGGGGCCATCGAAGTCGTCGGCCCACACCAGGGTCCACGCGCTGACCTGGCGCTGCGGCGTCTGAACCTCGGGCTCGATGCAGGCCGGCTCGACGATCAGCATGACCACGATACTCCAACAGACGCCGCGGGCGCTCACACCCCGTGCGTTCATCCTCGCGCCCTCTGCCCGGGAGCCTCTGCGCAGGTGAACAGGCGCGGATCATCGAGCGCCGCCGCCAACACCTGGGTCGCCGCACCAAGCGCCACGCCACGGTGGTGCAGGCCGCTGGTCACCAGCCGGGTCTCGTCCAGCGACTTCAGCATGGCGCGGTGCTGCATCGCCTCGCGCAGCGGCCCCAGCAGCAGCTCTCCGGCCCGGGTCAGGCCTCCGCCCAACACCACGGTGGCGGGGTTGACCAGGTTGATGAGGCTGGCGATGGCCGTGCCGAGTCGGCGCCCCGCTGCGGCCACGACCTCCGCCGCCAACGCGTCTCCAGCCAGCACAGCGTCGACCAGGGCGTCGGTGTCGAGGTCGCGCGTCAAGACGCTGTCTCGGCCCGCGTCCAACGACGCCACCACTCGCGCCTTGAGGGCTGCGGAGCTGGCGACGGTCCCGAGGCACCCCCGCAACCCGCACAGGCACTCCAGGCCATCGGGCTCCACCACCAGGTGCCCGATCTCCCCGGCGATGCCAGCGGCGCCTCGATAGATCGCCCCGCCGTGGATCAACCCAGCCCCGACGCCGGTGCCGATCTTGATGTACGCCAGATCCCGCAGGTCGGTTCCAGCGCCCCACCAGAGCTCGGCCAGCGCCCCCAGGTTGGCGTCATTGTCGATGAACACGGGCAACCCGAAGGCGTCGCCGAGACGGCCGACCAGATCCACCTCGCCCCAGGCTGGCAGCACCAGCGGCGACAACACCTCGGGGCGCGCCGGATCGATGGGACAGGGCACCGCCACGCCGACGCCGACGACCTCGCCGATGCCCCGACCGGCTTCGTCCAGGCCCGCGCGGACGAGGTGCTCCACCAGCCCCAGAGCCCCTGATGGATCGTCCCGCACAGCGTGCCGGGCATGCTGCCAGGACCTGATCGTGCAGCGTAGATTGGTGACCGCGACGCTGATGTGGGTCGCGCCGATGTCCACACCGACCAACAGCTGCGCGTCGTCCTCGAAGCCCAGCAGGATCGGTCGACGGCCCCCGCTGGAGATGCCGGCTCGGAGAAATCGCACCAGCCCGGTGTCGATGAGCGCGTTCACGATGGCCGACACCGTCGAACGGCTCAGGCCTGTGATCCGAGCGATGTGCGCCCGGGAGAGCTCGCGAGACGACCAGATGTGGTTGAGCAGCAGCCGCTCGTTCTGAAACCGGACGGTCGCCGCGTCGGCTTTGCCAGGTGTTCGCGCGGGCTGGGTCACGGCCGTGTGACGCGGTGCGCGGCTGGTCTCGGAGGCGCTCATCGGGCGGCAGCAGCTCTGGTCATGATGGCCCCACGACGGGGCTGGGTCGGTCCGCCAGCGGCCGCGACTCGACCGCGCTCTGGCCTGAACGACCACAGCATCGGCTCAGGGGCCCTCTCCGATACCCGTCTAGCCCGCATGTCTCACCAGAGTTCGAGCGAAACCGAGGAGGGGTAGGTGAACCGAGCGTGGCGCGGACCGGAGCCGGCCGAGTCGTACTGGCCGTACGT
>JAAZYN010000005.1 GCA_014239625.1 Myxococcales bacterium
TTTCGCTCGAACTCTGGTGAGAAATGCGGGCTAAAAACACCCCCGACCGAGGGTAGGCGGTCGAACAACACCCCCGACCGAGGCGGTGGTGCCACGCCGGCGATGGAGGACACCGAAGAGGAGCTGGATCAGGTCCCTGAGGTCGGCGCTGATAGCCTGGATGGGGGCTGCCTCCTGGGCGGTGAGCTGGTTCTGCCCGGGACCGATCTTGCCTGCGAGCTGGGCGTCGAACTGGTCGAGCTTATCGAGCGCCTGCAGGAGCTTCGCGATGTATCCCGCGGTAGAGATGGTCCCGGCATCGTGGTCGGCGATGGCACCCACCACCAGCGCCTCTACCGAGCCGTTCCCGGCGCCTTCGAGCTTGGCGATCAGGCCTGGCCCACCGCTCACCCCCGACGCGACGATAGCGTCAGCCGCGATGGACGTCAGCGTGTCCACATCGTCCACCAGGTTGACCGCATCGAACGTGTCGTCACAGACGTCGCCGATTCCATCCTGGTCCAGGTCACTCTGGCCAGGGTTGTCGTCGTACGGGCAGTTGTCATCGACGTTGAGCAAACCGTCTCCGTCTGCATCGTCGTCGCACGCGTCCCCGAGGCCGTCCGTGTCCAGGTCGGTCTGGTCGTCATTGGGCACGCCCGGGCAGTTGTCGACTCCATTGAGCACGCCGTCGCCGTCGTCGTCGTCGTCGTCGCAGAGGGCAAGCGATTCGACGTACCAGGCGATGGTCATCCCATCAAAGAAGGGCCCGCGCTGGAGGAAGATGATGTCCGCGTTGACGTTCGACAGCCGCACGGCGCCGCCATTGACGCTTGGCACGACCGAGTTGCCGCTGATGCCCGGCTGACCCGAGACCCAGGTCGGTGCCATGCTGACGTCGACAAACGTGAACGCCGCGCTGCCCCCATTTTCGCGCACGTAGAAGACCACGTCCCCGACGCACTGGTTGAACACGATGGCCATGTTGGCGCCGCCGGCGTGCATCGCGTCCTTGCCCGTCGGTGGGTCGAAGTAGGCCCCGTTGTCGAAGTAGGTCGAGCCGTTGGTGGAGCTGCCGCCCAACGCTGGAAATGCGCTGATGATGAAGCCCGTGTCTGCCACGCTCCAGCCTACGCCGTTGCTGGTCCCCACAGCGTCTTGTCTGCCGTAGGCGGCTGGTGCGAAGCCCACCGGGTCGGCGGGGGTGTCGGTACACCCGGGCGGCTGGAGATCGTGGACGCCACACGCGATCGTCAGGTTGTAGGGGTTGAAGTTCGTGATATCGAAGTCCCGGTCGCCAGGGGCCGGTTGCCCCATAGCTGGCCCGCCCAGCAACAGGGCTGGGAGGGCCGTGGCGAGGCAGGACACGAGGATGGGTCGGATCATAGCGTTTCTCCACCGGCCGTCATGGTTCACCGGTCGTGCTTCGACGGCACCTCCCCCCATCGTTCAAGTGAGAACGTCGGCTTCGGCCGTCACGCGTTCGCGGCCCCTCCCCCCAGTGCGCAGCAACCCGCGTCACGAGAGGGTAGCACAACTCGAACAGCTCTGGGGGCACGACGCCAAGGCGTGTTCGCGTGGTCCGTGTCGCGGCGGCCACCCTTGACGCCGGGCCGCAGCCTCCGGAGCCCCCATCATGGCCGCGAAATGATCTCCAGCGCCCTTCCGATTGTCCGCGCCGTGAGATATGACGTTGAGAGACCTCGCGGAGCTGCGACGGTCCCAGGGGCTAGGTGATCAACAACCCAGCGCGAGCTGGTCCTTGGTTGGTTCGTCCGGTGCCTTGATTACCCCAGAATGTCAGGAGGAGAGGGTCTTGAGAACGATACAATGTGCTCTGGCGGTTTGCGCCATCGTGTTTTTGGGCTGCCCCGATGGCGACGAGCTCCCAGGAACCACTTCAGCGGGCAGTGACACCAGCACGAGCGGCTCGGACACCAGCGGCTCGGACACCAGCGGCTCGGACACCAGCACCAGCGGCTCGGACGCGACCGGAGATGCGGCCTCGACGGCGACGAAGGTGACCGTCACGAGCTACATCCTGGAGGACGGCACCTACACCGCGGCCGGTACCCCCCTCGTGTTTGAGGTGGGCGTACCCTGTCAGACCTGGGAGCGCAATCAGCCACAGCCCGACGCAGGGAACCCGAACCCCAACCACCCCCACTACAACGCCGCGACCGACGTGGCATTCGACGGGACGACATTGACCTGGACCGAGTTCGGGCCCGAGCACGAGGATGGCGTGGTAGGACCGCTTTGTGAATCCGGCACCGGGGGAGCATCGAAGACAGCCACCACCGACGACTACACGGCGGCCACCCAAAGCGCCGACAACAAGGCTTACCTCAAGGTGACCGCGGTCGAGTAAGCTCCAGCAGGCCTGGGTTCGGGCTGAGGACCGGGGGACGTCGCGCCGCGCACCCCCGAGCCCGAAGCCTCGGTTGGACATCACGCTCAGCGCGCGCATGAGGCTCGGCGCGGATGACGCGTCTCGCCCATCATCGGTGGAGCACTCCGAGCGGGGACGCGTCTCGGGCCGGTGGTGTCGGCAGCTGATGTATGGTCAGCGGTCCCGCCGGCGTCGCCGGGGCGCGGCGCGCTCACCGAGATCTCTGACTCCGCCGGTCAACATGGTTGATACCATCCTTCGGGGCTTGTTCGACCCAGCACTGCGTTGGGCCTCCTTGAATGGCCCCCCGCCAGTCCTGCGTCGGCCCGTCTTGGCCTGGGCCGAAACGCCTGGCGAATCCTGGCATCAACCATTCTGACCGGCTGCGTGAGGCGTCTGCGAGTTCGACACCTTCGCGTTCGACCATCGCCGACTGATTCCGCCGGTCAGATTCGTTGAACGCGACTGCCCTCTCTCAACATGGGTTCCTCGAACGGACACACGGCAGGTTGTGTACGGCGATAGTTGATGAGGAGCTTGGGCTTCACGAAGCGGGCCTGCTTCTCCTCGAGGCGGCCGGTGCGGTGAGCCTGCGAGAGCTCCGCGACGAGGTTCATCGCCGAGATGAACAGGACCGAGTATCCACGCTCGATGACTTCTCGGCCCAAGGCGACCGTCAGGTGCGTCTTGCCGACCCCGAGGTTACCGGTCTGGCGCTTCGCGCCACCCGTGGCCAGCACATCGCCTTGTTGGCCTCGCGCGGCGCGCTGCGAATCATCACAGCGCGCAGACAGGGGGTCCCCGACCTTCGAGGTGTCATCGACCGGGCCACGCCGGCACGTCGACCCGCGACCCCGGATGGCCCCGAGCGCGCGAAGCGGCCTCGGTCAGGCCGGATGGCTCTCCTCGAACCGCTCGCCGTCATGACTCCAGATCACACTCTTACCGTCGATGAGCGTCCGGATGTGACACGGGCGGCTCCATATGGCGACGATGTTTCGGAGCGTATCGCTCGCATAATCGGGCTTCAGATCCTGCCCATCGAACTTGTGCCACAACAACAGCTCCCCGCGGTTCTTGTAGTTGCCATCCTCGACCATGATCACCGGCTGGCCGCCGTTGGTCAGCTGATTGATCAGCTGCTTTTTCACCGTGTGGAACTCGCGGGTCTTGATCTCCCACGTGTCGTTTTTTCGGTTGTAGCCGTAGGCGAAGAACTTCTGCTCTTCGGCAAACTCCGGGGTCAAGAACTCGTCGATGAACATGACGTCGTTGTAGATCTTGCGAACCTGGAAGATCTTCTCGCGGCCCAGGCCCAGACGCTTGTCCCAGGATGCCTTCTCCCGCATCGACGAACATCGCTCATAGTCGAGTCCGAAACGACCCTTGTTCCAGCGGTCTTCGATGTCCCGGAACAGCTCCAGCCCGATCTTGTACGGGTTGATGTTGGTCGGGCTCATAGCCATCGTGCCCGAATGCACGTGGGCGAAGTCGATGATGTTGGTGTCGTCGCAGACGTCTTGGGTCATGATCTTGGAGTGCCAGTAGCTGGCCCAGCCCTCGTTCATGATCTTGGTCATGCGCTGCGGCACAAAGTAGTAGGCCTCGTCGCGGATGATCGCCAGGACCTGGCGTTGCCATCGGTCGAGCGGCGCGTGCTCCAGCAAAAACAGCATCAGGTCGCGCTCAGGCTCCACCGGGAACCGGTTCTTGCGCTCTTCGTGCTCCCGCACGAGCTTGTCTTTGCGGCGCTGTATCTCGTCATCTGGGTTGATGTACCGGTCCATATACGAGCGCGCCGGGATGCGTTTGACCTCCGGGACGAAGTCCTCGTCGTCCTCTTCGCTGACCTGAGCCCGCCGAACAATGTGCGGTAGGTACGGGTCGATGAGGTTGTCGATGCTGAGGCACCGATCGATGAACTTCTCGACCCGCTCGAAGCCATATCTTTCGCCGATGCGGGCGAGCTTGGCCGCATGGTTGGCCATCTCGTCGAGCATCTTGCGGTTGGTCCGCGAATACCACGAGTTGTTCTTGAAGAAGTCGCAGTGCGCGTACACGTGACCGACCACCAGCTTGTGGTCGGTCATGGAGTTCCCCTCGAGCAGGTACGCGTAGCAGGGGTTGGTGTTGATGACGAGCTCGTAGATCTTGTGCAGGCCGTAAGCGTAGCTCTTGGCCAATCGCTCGTACTCCATGCCCCACTTCCAGTGCCGGTAGCGGACCGGGAAGCCCTCGAAGGAGGCGAGCATGTTCATCTGCTCGTAGGTCACCATCTCGAAGATGGTCGGAAAGAAGTCCAGCCCATAGTCCCGGGCGATCTTCTCGATACGCGGAATCCAGACCTTGAGCTCATCCGAGAGCTGTAGCGCCTTCACTCGCTACCTCCCCTTACCCAGGAAGTCTTTGATCGATTGGACGATGGCGTCCTTGTTCTTGACCTCCGAGGTGATCACATCCTCGTCGCCGCGGAAGTGCACCCGCAGGTCCTTGATGAACTGCCCGGAGCCGTACGGGCTCTCCACCTGCCCGTAGCAGAACACGTTGGAGTTCGGGATGATCTGCTCCCGCAACAGCTTGACGCACTGCATCGTGTCGTCGGCCGACCAGTTGTCGCCGTCGGAGAAGTGAAACGGATAGATGTTCCACTCTCCGCTCGGGTAGTCCTTGCGGATGATGTCCCAACACAGCTTGTAGGCGCTCGAGATCATCGTCCCGCCGGACTCCTTGGTGCGGAAGAACGTCTCCCGGTCGACCTCTTTGGCCGCCGCGTCATGGATGATGTACCGGCTCTCGATGCCCTTGTATTGGCTCCGAAGCCACGTATCGATCCAGAAGGACTCGATGCGCACAATCTCTTTTTGCTCGTCGCCCATCGAGCCCGAGACATCCATCATGTAAATGATGACCGCGTTGTAGTGGGGCTTCGTGTCCTCCTTGAAGGAGCGGTATCGGAAGTCCTCGCGGATGGGGATGATGACCGGGTTTTTGGGGTTGTACAGGCCGCTCGATATCTGGCGTCGCAGGGCTCGCCTGAAGGTGCGCCTGAAGTGCCGCAGCGACTCCGGCCCCACCGGACGTATGCCCGTGAACTTGACCCGCTTGCTCTCGATCTTCTCCTGCCCTCGGGGCTGAATCTTCGGGAGCTCGAGCTCCTGGCCGAGAATCTGGGCCAGGTCCTCCATCGTAATGTCGACCTCCAGCGCGTGATCACCCGGCTTGTCGCCGGCCTCGCGGCCAGAGCCGTCTCCTTCGCCGTCACCCTGGCCCACGGGATCGCCCGGTTCACCGTCACCCTGGCCCACACCACCATTGTTGCGCTGCCCAAAACGAAAGCGCGGGATGTCGATTTGCGGCACGGGGATCGAGACGAGATCCTTGCCCTGCTTACCGATGAGCTCACCCTGCGAGATGTAGCGGCGCAGGTTGTCGCGAATCTTGCCCCGGACGATGTCCTTGAACCGTCGCTGGTCGCTGTCGATGCGTTGCGTCAACGCCGCCGCCTACTTACGCTCTTTGGTGTCGCCGCGGGCGAAGATCGAGGCCACGAAGTTCAGCACGTCGGTCGCCGACTCCTCATTGTACCCGTGGTTGTCGATGAGCCGCTTTTTGACGACGTCGATCTTCTCCTGGGTCTCGCGGTCGACCACGTTGGAGAGCAGGCTCGATAGCTTGATGGAGTCTTTCTGATCGTCGAACAGCTTCGCCTCTAAGGCCTTGTGCAAGCGAGGGTTCGTCTTGTAGTCGAACTGCTTGCCCTCGATGGCCAACGCCCCGATGTAGTTCATGATCTCACGCCGGAAATCATCCTTGCGGCTCTCGGCGATGTCGATCTTCTCCTCGATGCTGCGCATGAGGCGCTCGTCGGGCTCCTCGGACTGACCCGTGAAGGGGTTCTTCACCTTCTCTTTTTGGGTGTAGGCCTTCACGTTGTCGATGTAGTTGGCGCAGAGCCTCGCGATGGCGTCCTCGTCTGCGGAGATGGCACGTTGGACCTCGTTCTTCACGATGTCTTCGTACTCGTGCTTCACCTCGCTGAGGAGCACTTGATACGTCTGCCGGTGCTCCTCGTTGTTGATGAGGCCGTGGTGCTTGAGCCCACTCTCGAGCTCATTCATCACGATGAAGGGGTTGATGTATCCGCCAGCCTTGTCGCTCGCCAAGGCGTTGGAGATCTTGTCCTGGATGTATCGCGGGCTGATCCCGTCGAGCCCCTCGCGGGTCGTCTCCTTGCGCAGCTCGCGCACGTTCTCTTCCGTATATCCGGGCAGCACCTTGCCATCGTAGAGCTTCATCTTCTGGAGCCGCGACAGATCGTGCTTCTTGGGGTCCTCGAGGCGGGTCGTCACCGCCCACATGGCGGCGACCTCCAAGGTGTGCGGGGCGACGTGGATCCCCTGGACGCGGTCCGACGTCGGACCAAAGTCCTTCTGATAGATCCGCACCTCTTCGGTGGCCTTGGTGATGTATGGGACATCGATTTTCACCGTACGGTCGCGGAGCGCCTCCATGAACTCGTTGTTGAGCAGGCGCTGGTACTCCGCTTCATTGGTGTGCCCGATGATGACCTCGTCGATGTCGGTCTGCGGGAACTTCTTCGGCT
Organism: Myxococcales bacterium; assembly: GCA_014239625.1. Lineage (GTDB taxonomy): Bacteria > Myxococcota_A > UBA9042 > PHBI01 > JAAZYN01 > JAAZYN01. The sequence goes on from JAAZYN010000005.1 coordinate 6,975, forward strand.
TGATCTTGTGCTCTTGGGTGGCGCCAAGGAGGTCGTACAGGAAGGCGACGTCGAGCTTGAGCACCTCGACGAACTCGATGATCCCCCGGTTGGCGATGCAGAACTCGCCGTCGAAATTGAACGCGCGCGGGTCCGAGTCCGACCCGTACTCGGCGATCAGCCGGTAGTTGATGTCACCTGTCAGCTCTGTCGAGTCCTGGTTCTTCTCGTCTTTCGGCTGGAACGTACCGATTCCAATGCGATCTTGTTCGCTGAAGGCGAAGCGACGGATCTTGATGTGGTTGTTGACCACCTTGCTCCAGTCCCCATCGTACCGCCGTAACAGCTCACCGAAACGATGCCGGCACGCCGGGTTCAGCTGGCCTTTGACCGGCAGCGGGTAGTTGGTGCATTTCTCGTCGAGCCCGAGCTGCTTGATCGCCGCCGCCCGCCACTCCAGGGGGATGAGGTGCAGCGGGTCTTCGTGCATCGGGCAGGGGGTCACCTCCCCGTCGATCTCCCAATCGAAGGTGTAGATCGCCCCATCGTCCGTCCGGGTGTACGCCTCCATACCCTTTTTGATGAGCCGCACGATGGTCGACTTGGCCGAACCCACCGGGCCATGGAGCAAGATGATGCGTTTGTCCGTTCCGTAGCCGAACGCCGCCGACTTGAACGTGTTGACGAGCTTCATCAGGGTGATGTCCATGCCGAATACAGCGTCGGCACCTCCCGCCTGCTCGTCTTTGAAGAACTCGTAGCCGACGATTTTCTTCTTCGAGTCCGTGTACTCGTAGAAGCCGTGGCTGAGGATCATGTCGTACAACCGCTGAAAGGCCGTGCGGGCGACCTTGGGGTTGTCGCGAACGATCGCGAGGTAGTCGTCGAAGGATCCCGTCCAGGTCAGGTCTTTGTAGACCTTGGTGTCCTGGAGGTCAGCGATTTGAGAGGTCAACGATGCCATCGAGCCCAGTCCTGTAGCCTGACGTGAGGTTCCCACGGTACGATCGTCACGGTAACACCTGCCGATCCCCTGTACAACGGAGCCACGTCTTGAAAACGCCGCTTTTCCTGGAGTTCCTTAACGGAACCGCCAGCATTGACTTCCGCTGGATGCGGCGGGAGGTGGATGGTCTGGACGCGGCGACCCTCCGGGCCACGCTGGACGCTATGGCGGCCCTGGAGGGGGGAGCTGTCGCCAACCCCGATGAGGGACGCATGGTGGGGCACTACTGGTTGCGGGCGCCCGCGATGGCGCCGCAGGTGGAGGTCGCCCGAGACATCACGACGGTCAACGAGTACGTCCATCTGTTGGTCGATGGCCTCGCGGACCGCTTCGCGCACGTGATTCATATCGGCATCGGCGGCTCGGCGCTGGGGCCTCAGCTGGTCGACGCCGCGCTGGCCTCACCATGGGACCCACGGCGGCTGCACTTTATCGACAACACCGATCCGGATGGGATCGCCCGGACCCTCGAGAGCGTGCCCTTGGACGAGGCCCTGGTGGTCGTCGTCAGTAAGAGCGGTCGTACCGCCGAGACCCGCAACGGTTTGCTGCTCGTCACCGAGGCCTTCGACGCGGTGCGGTTGCCGATGGCCGAGCGCGCCATCGCCGTCACGGGTGTGGGCAGCGTGCTCTGGCAGCAGGCCGAGGCCGAGGGTTGGCTGGGCGCCTGTCCCATGTGGGATTGGGTGGGCGGCCGCACGTCAGTGACCAGCGCCGTGGGGCTGCTGCCGATGCTACTGCAGGGCAAGGATGGGGAAGCATTTCTCAGCGGCGCCAGGGCGATGGACGTCGAGACACGCGAGGCCGAGGGAAACCCCGCGCTGACCTTGGCCCTGTCCTGGTGGGTCCAAGCCACCAACCGCGGCAGGCCGACCATGGTCGTGCTGCCCTACAGCGATCGCCTGGCGCTGTTCGCGCGGTACCTGCAGCAGCTGGTGATGGAGTCCCTGGGCAAGGCAGGTGGCGGGCTCGCGGTCTACGGCAACAAAGGGTCCACCGACCAGCACGCCTACGTTCAGCAGCTGCGGGACGGTCGGGCCGACTTCTTCGCCCTGTTCATCGAGGTCCTCGAAGACGCCGGGTCCACCCTCGAGGTCGACGACGGCATCACCGCTGGGGACTATCTCAGCGGTTTTCTCGCCGGGACTCGAGCCGCATTGCACGAGGCCGGGCGGGACTCCGTGACGATCGCGATCCCTCGGGTCGACGAGTATCACCTGGGCGCGCTCGTGGCCCTCTTCGAGCGCGCGGTCGGCTTTTACGCCACGTTCATAGGGATAAACGCCTATCATCAGCCCGGAGTAGAGGCAGGAAAGCACGCCGCCAGCGCCATCGTCGAGCTGCAACGGGGCTTGCTGCGACACCTGGAAGGGGGAGGGCGCGGGAGCGCCGAGCAGCTGGCGGCGGAGGTCAACGCGGAGCCCTCCGAGGTCTTTCATGTGCTCCGGCGGCTGGCGGCGAACCACAGAGTGAGCGTCGAGGGGACCGGCCTCGAGCGCCTCTTTTTCGCCCTGCCCCCCGAGCGGAGTCGCTGACCTCTACGGGCAGACCCCGATCAGGAGCCCAGCTGGAACTTGAACGGGATCTTCACCTGGCGTCGGCTCCACTCGAGCTCTGCCGGTGCTTTGGGCACCTTGGAGATACTCATGGCCGCTGTGACGGCGGCCTTGTCCAAGATGTCATAGCCCGAGGACCTGCTCAGCTTGGCGCCTACGATCTGACCCTCTGCGTCGATCGTGATCGACACCACAGCCCGGCCTTCCATACTGGCTCGGACCGCAGCGCGCGGATATTTGAAGTCCTTGCGCACAGCGCGCGCGACCTTGCGAAGGTACGAGCGGAGCAGCTTTTTGGTGTCGATCACCGGCGGGACCACCACGGCCTTCGGAGTCGCGGGCTCGCTGCCAAGCCCGTCTCCGGTCCCCTGGGGATCGCCAGCCACCTTGGGAGGTGGCGGTCCGTCGCCCACAGCGCCTTGCCCCGCCTTTTCGAGGGCGCTCGGTGTGGGCCCATCGGGGGCTGGCGCGTCGGACTTGGACAGGATCCGCTGAGCGCGACCATCCGGCGCCTTGTCGGCGGTTCGTCGTCGTCTGACCTTGCGCTTGCGGAGGGTCTTTCGCGGAGGCGTCGTCTTGACGACCTTTGGTTTGGGCTCCGGGGTCGGCGCGAGCTGCGGCTCGGGCTTGGCTTCGACCACCTTGGGGGCCACGATCGGTTCGACCTTGGGGAGAGCTGCCTTGGGCGTCTCAAAGTCAGAGAGCTTCACCGCCACGTTCACGATCGGCGCCGCGCTGGACACAGGCTGTTGGTATCGCGCGTCGGCGTCCAGCATCTGCGCCCCGAAGTACACCATCGGCGCGATGATGATGAGGTGCAGGAGAGCTGACGCAAGCGTCGACAGCGCCCACATGTCGCTCGCTTCCGAGCGGGAGGGCATCCGCTTGACTCGCGGCTGGATCAGGGAGGGGTCCGGCTCCTCACGCATCGGAATGGGGAGGCTGTGAAGGTGGGTGGCCATGCGGAGGGGACCTTAAATGATAATGCTTCTCAAGTTCAACCGAAAATGAGAGTCATTATCAATAAAGATCCAAAACCCCCTGTCGCGGCGGCGCAGTCCGTGTGTGCAAGGCCCGCCGCTGCTCGTCAGTAGTCGAACTTCAGCCCCAACTGCGCCGAAAGCGGTCGGTTCGGGCGCGCGCCGTAGGGGCGCCGCGAGACGATGTCTTCGCGGACGAAGAGGTTCTCGAACTTCGTGTAGATCTGAAGCCACTCCAGCACCTGGACACGAGCGAAGGCGCTGAAGCTGACGCGGAGGTCGGTCATCGGGGCGTCATCGTCGCTTCCGGCGGCCTCGCGCATGGGGCTGATCATGTTCAGGTTCAGCGTCAGATCCCAACGCTCCATCGCCGCGCCCATCGACAGCGACGCCGCATGCTCGGGGACATACGGCATGGCGTCACCGACCCGCACCTTTCCAAATTGCGGATTCACCGACGTGAAGTCGGTCTGAAACGCCGTGTGCGTATAGGTGTACGCGAGCTTCAACGGGACGCGCACCGGTCCGACCTCGAAGGTGTGCGCGGCGACCAGCTCGACCCCCATGACGTCTACCTCGCCAGCGTTGAACTGGCTGTCGAGGAGGTCCGGATCGCACCCCGACGAGAATGAGCACTGACCATTGAGGTTGCTGTAGTCATTGAAGAAGAAGATCCCCTCCAGGAGAGTGCCCGTCTTCGGGTCACCGTAGCGAAGGCCAGCCTCCCAGTTGAGCGACGTCTCCGGCTGCACGTCGTCCGGTTGGCCTGGCGCCACCGGAGCGAAGCCCTGATGCACGCCGAACACGACGCCGAAGCCGTCGAGGACCTCATAGTGGGCGCCGATGCCTCCCAGCACGGTGTCGGTGGCGTTGGTCAGCGCGATGTCACTGCTCGTGTCGCTCAGGCTGGTGACGATGGACTCCAGCCGTATCCCGGGCGTCAGCGTCAGGTTCTTCCAGCGAAAGCCGTAACGAAGGTAGGCCGCAAAGGCGTCTCCATGGCCGCGGTTATCGAGCACCGCGAAGCCGTCCCCCTCGCGCACCAGCCGGCGGCTCTCCATGCGGTAGTAGAAGCCGTCGTGGTCCCGCACGATGGAGTCAGCGTGGACTCGCAGCCCCGCCTCGAGCTCGTGGCGGAAGTCGCCCTGGGCGAAGGTCGCGGCGATCGTGAGCTGGCCCCCCATGGACGCGAAGCTGCGCCCGTTGTTGGTGAGCAGGAGCTGCTCGTCTTCGGTGCTGCCGTCGTCGGCCCCGGTCAGGATGTTGTAGAAGACCGCGTTGCTGCCCGCCGCGGGGTTGTCGAGGACCGCCGAGAGGCTCGGCCCATCCCTAAAGCCCGTGACCTTGAGCCAGTCGCGGTGAAAGTCGTGCCGATAAAAGGTCGCCTTGAGATCCACACCCCAATAGAGCGTGTCGCCGCGGTCGGCCGGTTTGACGCTGGCGAGATCCTCCAGGTTTCCGACCTGGAAGCTGTAATCGGCCTGCGCAGAGGTCCGCATCCAATCCATCTCGTCGAGATGACTCGCCGCGTAGCGCCGGTATGTGCTCTCGCGGAAGTCGCTGTCGGACAACCCTAAATAGGTCTCCTGGGAGTTCTCGCGAGACCAGGTAAATTTGGCGTCCAGCGTGTGCACCGCCTCCGCGTCCAGGTCGCTGTGGAGTCGCGCCTTCGCCGAGACCTCCGTGCGCGAAAAGCCGGTGTCGGCGTCGACCTCGCCGTCGACGTCCTTGAAGCCGTTTGTCTGAACATGGGTGCCCTCGATCAGGAAGCCAAAGCCCGCCGCGCCGTCGAAAAAGAAGGTCGTCCCGCCGAAGGCATGGGCCTTGAAGTACAGGTCCGTGCCGAAGGCGACATCGGCACCCAACACCGGCTTGTAGGGGACCGGCCGGCTGATGAGGTTGATGGCGCCGCCCACGGTCTTGGGCCCGTATTGAATCGCCGCGGGGCCCTTGAAGACGTCCAGACCGACCATGCGGGTCATCAAGGGGAAATAGTATGCCGCTGGGGCCGCGTACGGGGCGGGTCCAAAGAGGACGCCGTCCTCCATGAGGGTGATCTTCTTGGAGCGCTCGCTGGAGGTGCCTCGGATGCCGATATTTGGGCGCAGGCCGTAGCCATCCTCGCCCCGGGATTGAACGCTGGGGACCGCCGCGAGGACCTGGCCGGGGTCGTCGAATTCGGTCTTCTCGAGCTCGTCCTGGGAGACCGTCTGTACCGAGCCGCCCTTGCGCAGGAGCCGCTCGCGCTTGGCCTCGATAGTCACCGCGCGGCGCAGCTTGTAGCCCTTGCGCTTGCGCTCGCCCTTGGCCTTGTCCGTCTCGTCCTCGCCGTCCTCTGGGACGATGTCATCGTCTTCCGGTGCGATGAGGTCGTCGTCATCGTCGTCGGGCGCCTCCACAGGCTTCGGTGCGGGTCGCTTGGTGGGAGGTTCGCCCGCCAGGGTCGTGGGTGCGGCCACAATCAGCGCGAGCAGAGCCGACAGCGTCGTCCTGTGGGTCATCGTGGCGTCTCGCTTTTCTTGGCCGCGGCCAGATCTGCCAGGCGTCTGGCGGGTCGCAGCTGCGGTGGCGCCTCCGTGGGGCCAGGGAGGATCCACGCGGCCGGGGCGATCCCGTCGTCGACCCGGGCGAGGTCGACCGACGGATCGATCAGGTGCGTCGCGCGCCGCCCGTTCAGCGAGGCGAGGGCGTCCACACGCACCTCGACGTCGGGGTAGCCGTCGGCGCGATACGCGTCGCGGATGAGGTGCGCGAGCTGCAGGATCAAGTCCGGCTGTCCGGACATCTCCCGCTCTTGATGCTCGGTCAGGTAACGGCTCGGTTGCACCCGTCGCTCGCGTTCGGTGGCCGCCGTCTTGACGCGGTAGCTGACGACGCCGTTCTTTTCGCGCACGACCACCCGCCAGGACCAGCGCATGCCCTGCTCGTGCCACAGCACATCCCCACCGTACAGCTGAGCGCGGAGCGGCATGGCCACCTGGACGGCGCACCACACGGCCACGGCGATGGCCCCGAGGCGTGCCCACCCGACGCAGCGGGGGGGCGCCGTCCGTGCAGGCTCGGGGGGCGCCGCGGCGGCCTCGAACGCCGCAGGCCCACCCACCAGGGCGCGAGCACGTCGGCCCAGCCGGCGGGGCCAATCGGGGTCGAGAAAGACCGTGGCGGCGCTCGCCATGATGACCGGGAAGAGCCCGATGTTGAGCAGGGCACCCACCGTCACGTGAAAGAGGAGCAGGAGCCCGTAGGCCCACATCCGGGTGCGGCGCCAGAGCAGCAGCGGGACGATCAGCAGATCGTGGAGAAAGCCCGCCCAGCTGAAGGCGTAAGCGACCCAGAGCTGGTCCAGCAGTCCGCCGATGAGGGGGGTGTCGGTCCGCGCGCTCAGCCAGATGTTGAGGGGCTGCGCGTGCAGCAGCCAGTCGCCGGTGGCCTTCGCGAGGCCCGCGTAGACGTAGACCGTCCCCACCTGAAACATCAGCAGCCACACTACCCAGGCGGGCAGCCGCGCACGGGCCCAGCCGGTGCCGCGCCGCCAGGCGTCCACCGACGCGTACCGGTGGAGGGGGAGGAACGCCATGAGGAAGGCGAGCAGGCTGAGCAGATAATAGTGATTGAGGTAGTTGGTGACGTCGATCAGCTCGACGTAGGTGAAGGTCACGAACAGCAGGACGGTGGCCACCCGGTAGAAGGCCCCCGCGGCGACCATCAAACCGAGAAGGCCGATGGCCCACAACAGCATCGTCATGGCCCAGCCGGGCAGGGGGCGTACCCACTCAAAGCCCCAGTAGCTGAAGAACACGTCCGGCTGGACGAAGAAACGCTCGACCCATCCGTTGGCCAAAAAGCGGAACGCCGACAGGGCGAAGACCAGACCGATCATTATCCGGAACGCCGCCAACCCGGCCGCGTCCACACGCTGGTGGGCCCCGGTCCACACCCGGTTCAGCATCAGTCGTTGTCTCCCTCGGCCCGCTGCGGCAGCTCCAGGTCCAACACGCTCAAGACCTCGGTGCGGAAGGTCTGGATCGGGATGCGCACGACGTCGTAGGCCGCCAGGACCGACTGCGGCGCGTTGGTCACCGCCTCCAAAAGCGTGCCCTGGAGGTCCTGCACCGCCGCCGCCGCTGCGATGAGCTCGGCGTCCAGGCGGGTCGCGAGCTCACCCTGTCCCATGCTCTCGAGCAGGTCGTCGAGTCCGACCGTGGCCCCGTCCGGATCTCCGCCCGCGAAGATACGCCGGAACCCCTCCAGGTTGGCCACGATGTGCTCCTTGCTCAGACCGGCATACAGGGACTCACGGTCCTGCGGGCAGGCGTCCGCGGCGCAGTCGATGAGGCCAGCGGGCACGGCGAGCTTCATGTCTTTGGTCTCTTGCTCCACGTAGAACATCGCGTCGCTCAGCGCGTTCAGGCCCTCCTGTGCGGTGGCGTAGACCGAGGTGTCTTGGCCGGCGTTGGCGAACCTGTCCCGGAAGCTGCCGCTGTTGGCGGGGTCCCACGCCTGCCAGAGCTGTGTCGCCGACCGCAGCAGGTCGGCAGCCACCGCCATGGCGTGGCTGGCCCGGCGTTGGACGACCGCGGCCTGGTCGCCGATGGCCTCCCATTCGCCCTCCGTCGCGAACGTAGAGCCGGTGCTGCAGGTGTGTCCGGCGTCGTCATTGAAGAGCAGGTACTCCAGCGCGTCCAGGCCCCGGACGTTGGGTAGCGCGATCTGCAGGGCCGCTGAGTCGGCGTAGCCCTCCCGGGCCGTCTCCTGGTCGACCCGGCAGGTGTTGACGACGGGCCATGAGTAGATGGCGTCGCGCAAGCTCTCGCCTCCCGCCACCACCCCCATCAAGCCGGCCGGACCTACCTGGAGCAGCTCCAGCTGCTGCCACGACGTGATGGTCGCGATCCAGCGAGCGCGGGACGCCTCGAGGTTGTCCGCGGTCGGGCTGCCGGCGTAGGCGGTGACGGCGACGTGGAGCTCCTCAGCTGAGGCAACGAACTGCTGCGCCAGGGGGATGATGACGTGGTCCGCCACGCTGGCCAGCACCTCTCGGTGGGCGTCGGCGTTGGCGCCCTCACCTATGGGCGCGTCTTTGCACGCGGGGGTTGCGATGAGGCCGACGGTCGCGGCGGTCAGCCAGAGGGTTCGAGTCGCTATGAAGATCTTCACGGTCGCGGTTCCTACCAGCCACCAGCGCCGTCGTCATCGCCTTTGAGGTCGAGCGGGAAGCCGTAGGCTGTCATGAAGACATCCCGGGCCGACCGCAGGGCGCTCTTGTAGGCATCGACGTCGGCGTCAGCGGCGCTCGGGTGGATGGGTCTGTCACCGATGGCCTGCTGAATCTCCGCGTGCTGGGCGTCCGACAGGCGTGATCGCGGATTGAACTGGAGCCCGATGGACAAGCCCTTGAGCTCCGACCAGCGCCTGGCGTAGTCGATGAAGCTGTAGCTGCCGCCAAAGCTGCTGATGTCGGCCAACACCGCGTTGATAGAGTGCACGCAGGTGGCGGCGATGGCTCCTTCCCAGGCGACCACCGCGCGGTCGCGCTGGGCCTCCAGCGCCGCCAGCTGCTCAGGCGACAGCGGGGCGCCCGCGGCGGACGCGATGATCGCTCGACCGGTGGCGAAGGCGCGCCAGGCGTCCGCGGTGAAGTCGGTGGGCGCCGTGGAGCCGGCCGCCCCGCGGTCACGTTTGGCGGCGTTGGTGCTGGCGCCGAAGTTGTACTCCGCGGTCAGGCTTATGGCGCCGTCGCCGTCGGTGTCGTGATACCCCTGCCAGTCATCGCGGCCGCCCTCGCGGGCCAGCTCATCGTCGCTGTACAGCGCGTAGTCTCGGGCCCCGCCGAAGTAGCCCCAGGCCTCGTCCCAGGCGTGCTCGAGCTTGGTGTATGGCCTGTCGCCGTCGCGCTCTTGCCCAGCGAGCAGTCCCTTGCCGTCCCGATCGGAGTCCAGGTAGTCGTCGGTGCCCTGCGAGTAATTCACGGCCATCAGGAGGAGCTTCTGCGTCAGCTGCTGAAGGTCCAGGCCCTCGGGTGTCACGTGGACCGGCAGCGGGGCTCCCGACGGCGCGGCGTCCACCACGCCGTCGGCGCGCGCTGCGGTTCGAGCCGCGAGCGTGCGCAGGAAGGCCTCGAGCAGACCGGCGGGGCTGGTGATCGTGCCTCCGTTGCTGGCGATGCTCGCGTCACTCCAGCCGGTGAAGTCACCCCCGTCCCAGTCTCTGTGATCGGTAGCGTCGTCGTTTCCAGCCAGCTTCGCGCTGAGGTTCTTGCCACTCGAGATGCCGGCATAAGTGGAGTGGACGGTGAGCACCGGGGGCGTCGTCGTAAGCGCGATGGCGTCAGCGCCGTCGCTGTCGGAGTCGAAGTTCACGAAGTAGTCGAGATAGCCGTAGACCTCTTCCGCAGAGTCAAAGGCCCAGTCAGGACCGTCGACCGCCGCGGTCAGACCGCCGATCCGGGCGCTCAGGTCGCCGATCAACATCTGGCGAGCGGTCTGCCCGCTGTAGGACACGCTGCTCTCGTCAGGCGCGAAGCTGGATTCAAAGGTGTAGATGGCAGGGGCCGTCACGCTACCAGCGCCTGCCGTCGAGCTGCCCCGGTCATCGCCGCAGGACGTCAGCGTGAGCCCCAAAGCGGCAACAACAACGATGACTCTCATGCTTGGACTCCTTCGCGGTAGACACGAACCCGGCCTGTTGATAATGATTATCAACTTCATAAGCAAGGTGAAATTCGTTCTCAACAACACTTTTTCTCGCTTGCCGACTCTCCCCTGCTGGCGCAGCATTCGCCCGCTTCACGATACGGAGAACGCTCATGACTCGATCCATCTTCTGCGTCGCCCTCGTCGCCGCCGTCGCCACCGCACCGCTGACCGGTTGCGAAAAGGAAAGCAAGGGTGGCGACGAGCAGGCGGCGACCCCCGCGGGGGCGGCCGACAGCGCCGCGGAGGCCAAGCAGCTGACGATCTACGTGGGCCGCAGCAAGGCCATGGTGCAGGGGCTGTTCGACGCGTTCACCAAGCAGACGGGGATCACGGTCAACGCGCGCTACGGAAAGACGACGGCGCTCGCCAACACGCTGATGGAGGAGGGCGGCACCTCGCCGGCGGATCTGTTCTTCGCTCAGGACGCGGGGGCCCTCGGGGCGATCACCGCCAAGGGGATGTTCGCCACCCTCGACCCCAACCTCCTGGCCAAGGTCGACAAGCGCTTTCAGGGGCGCGACGCGACGTGGGTCGGTACCAGCGGGCGTGCCCGCGTGGTGACGTACAACACCGCCAAGCTCACCCCTGCAGACCTGCCCAAGACCATCGAAGGCTTTACCGATCCCGCGTGGAAGGGGCGAATCGGATGGCCCCCGAAAAATGCATCTTTCCAGGCCTTCGTGACGGCGTTTCGGAAGCTCAAGGGAGACGAGGCCGCCGAGAAGTGGCTGGCCGGTATCAAGGCGAATGAGCCGCGCGTGTATCCCAAGAACACGCCCGCGGTTCGGGCTGTGGCCGCGGGCGAGGTGGACGTCGCGTTCGTCAACCACTACTACCTGCACCGGCTCAAGAAAGAGGCTGGCGACGCGCCCTTCGCCGCCGCCAACTATCATCCCCCGGGGGACATCGGGTCGTTGATGAACGTCGCCGGGGTCGGGATCCTCAAGACCGCCAAGGCCCCGAAGAACGCTGCCCGGCTCATCGAGTTCCTGCTCTCCGAGCAGGCTCAGGCGGCTTTCGCGGGCAAGAACTTCGAGTACCCCCTGGCCGCCGGCGTAAAGGTGCACGATGGGGTCGTGCCGGTCGAGAAGTTGAAGCTGCCGCAGCTCGAGCTGGGCGAGATCGGGGACCTCCAGGCCACCCTGAAGCTGCTGAAGAAGACGAAGGTGCTGTAGCGCTTGCGTGGACTCGCCCGAGCTTCTCGGCTGGCGGTGCCGGTAGCCGCCTGGCTGCCGGCGCTGCTGGTGTTGGTCATCCCGGCGTGGTTGTTTCTGAGGGCCAGCCAGGGACAAGCCGACGCTCTGGGGCAGCTGTTCACCGGGGAGACCTTCGACCTAGTGCTGCGCTCCTTGGGGTTTGCCGCGGCCGTCGCCTTTGGTGCGGTCCTGATCGCGGTGCCGCTGGCTTTCTTGACGACGCGCACGGACCTCCCGGGCCGACGCTTCTGGGCGGTGGTGTTGGCGCTGCCGCTGGCGCTCCCATCTTACGTCGGGGCGTTCACGTTGATCGCGGCGTTCGGCCACGGTGGGTTGATCGCCGACCTGCTCGGTGTGCAGGAGATGCCCGACTTCTATGGGTTCTGGGGCGCTACCATCGCCCTTGTGCTGTTGGGCTATCCATACGTGTTCCTGCCCGTGCGGGCCGCCCTGTTGCAGGTCGACCCGACCCTCGAGGAGAGCGCGCGAGTGCTCGGGCGTTCACCACTGGGGGCGTTCACGAGCACCACCTTGCCGTTGATCCGTCCGGCGCTGGTGGCGGGTGTGTTGCTCATCGCGCTGTACGCGTTGAGCGACTTCGGCGCGGTCTCCATGCTTCAGTTCGATACCTTCACGCGGGTCATCTATACCCAACATGACAGCTTCGACAGGCCGGGCGCGGCGGCCTTGTCGCTGCTGCTGGTCGTCGTCACCATCGGGGTCGTGCTGCTGGAGTTGTGGATGCGGCGACGCAGGGCATCGCTGGCATCTCGCAGGGGACCGCGTCCAGGGGGCCCCCCGCTGATCGCGTTGGGCGCATGGAAGGTGCCCGCCCTTCTGTTTTGCACGCTGATAGCTACATTAGCCTTGATCGTGCCGGTCGGGGTGGCGATCTTCTGGGCGAAATCTGGCGGCAACACCTGCGAGTACTGTGCTCCCCTCGGCGAGCTCGTCGGCCACACCGTGACCATCGCGACGTACACCGCGCTGGCCGCGATGGTGGTGGTGGTGGCGGTGGCGCGCTACGCGTCGCGGGGAGCTGGCGGGTGGCGTGCGCTGCCCGACCGCATCCTGTATCTGGGGTTCGCCCTGCCCGGGATAGTCATCGCGCTGGCGCTGGTGTTTTTTGGCAGCCAGACCATGCCTTCGCTCTATCAGACGATGCCGTTGCTGATCGTCGCCCTGCTGATCCGCTTTCTCCCCCAGGCCGCCGACACGTTGCGACCGGCCATGGAGCGCATCCCGGCGTCCTTGGAAGAGTCGGCGCGGACGCTGGGGGACGGTCCGGTCCGGGCGTTCTTTCGCGCCAGCGCCCCGCTGCTCGTCGTCAGCTGGCTCGCAGGAGGGGTGATGGTGTTTCTGACCGCGGCCAAGGAGCTGCCGGCGACGCTGCTGATGCGACCCACCGGCTACGACACCCTCGCGACCGAGTTGTGGGACCTGACCAACGAAGGTTATTTCGGCGAGGCGGCGACGCGCTCCCTCGCTATCATCGCCGTCGGCGTGGTGCCGATGGTGCTGCTGGTGGTGTGGACCGAGAGGCGAAGAGCATGAGCGGCGCTTCAGCGATTCAGGTCCAGGCGATCACCAAGTCGTTCGGCAGCACGCGGGTGCTCGGTGGCGTCGACCTCGAGGTCAGCGGCGGTGAGATCATCGCGCTGTTGGGGCCGTCCGGGTGCGGCAAGACGACCTTGCTGCGACTGTTGGCGGGGCTGGAGCGGCCCGACGAGGGCAGGGTGGCGCTCGACGGGGCGGTGGTCGCCGAGGGCGGCACCTTCGTGGCGCCGGAGAGGCGCGGCGTGGGGTTGGTGTTTCAGGACTACGCCTTGTTTCCGCAGCGCACGGTCGGTGACAACGTCGCCTTTGGGTTGCGGCGCCTCCCCAAATCCGAGCGCCCAGCTCGGGTGGCCGCGGTGCTCGAACGGGTCGATATGACGGGCTACGGCGACCGCTATCCCCACGAGCTCTCCGGCGGGCAGCAGCAGCGTGTGGCGCTGGCCCGGGCGCTGGCACCCAAGCCGGGGGTGTTGTTGCTGGACGAGCCGTTTTCCAACCTGGACGCTGGGCTGCGTCGTCGATTGCGGATGCAGCTCGGGGCGCTGCTGCGTGATCTGGGGATCACCACCGTGTTCGTGACCCACGACCAGGACGAGGCGCTGGGGCTGGCGGATCGGGTGGCGGTGATGGTCGGCGGGGTCATCGCGCAGGTCGGACCGCCTGGTGAGGTATACGAGCGGCCGATGAGCGAGGCGGTGGCCCGGGTGGTCGGTGAGGTGAACCTGATCGCAGGCTCGGCCCGCGGCGGGACCGTGACCACGGCCTTGGGGACGTTTCAGGGGGCAGGGCCCGAGGGCGCCGTGGAGGTGCTGTTCCGTCCGGAGCATCTGGGTGTCTGCGCGCCGGGTGAGGAGGGCGCGAGGGCCATCGTGAGCGCGCGCGAATACCTGGGGCGAGAAGCCCACCTGTTGGTCGATTGCGGCGAATCGCGGGACCTCGCGGTGCGATGCGAGGCGGCGGCGGAGATCGCAGCTGGCGACACCATCGCGGTGTGCTCTCGGACATCCAGCCCGCTGGTGTGGTTCGCCGCAGGTCGCGTCGAGTGAGAGGTGAGCAGAACACCCGCGCGCCGTTGAGGCCGCCGGCGCCTTCGCGCCGACGGGTGACGGGTGGTGACCCGCTCGCGCGAGCGGGGCGTCCTGGCGTCCTGGCGCGCTGGCGCGCTGGCCCGACGGTGACGGGCCGTGGGCGTTCATTTGAGCTCGGGCAGCACGAAGTCTGGGGCAACGAGCCGCCGACCACGTCACCCCGCTTCATTTCCAGGACCGCGGCGGCGTCGGTGCACGTCGTTGTCTTCTGAACCGGTCGGGGGCTCGAAGCCGTGAAAGCGTCGTCGGAACGACGCGTAGGGGTTCATCAGGCGTTGAGTGATGCGCACGCGGCGACCCGCTTTGGGGCGGAGAGGGGGGGGCTTCATGCGTCGGGCGACGAGCGCGGTGCACGCGGGGTGGTGTCGTTTCATCGAGGATCCTCGTTGCAGAGAGATGCTGGCTGGACTTGCAAACGGCGTGCCTACTCGAACCCCCCAGGCAGGTGGCGAAAAGGGGAAGCGCTCGTGGGGACGATGGTCCCCAGCTGAAGACCCTCTGAACGAGCTCTCAGCCTGGCAACCAAGGCGCCGAACAGGAGTCCCCAGAGATCGGTCGATCTGGGGGCCGATGTCCCCAGCGGTCGTGTGGTACCTGGCGCGCGAGCCTTCGATGGGCGGCGGGGGACCCCGCGCGGCGGTCCCCCGCAGTGGCCTCGCGCCGCCTGCAGATGACCAGAACTTGCCGTCTGCGCTACCATCGCCTCGGTGCCCGCACTGTCCCAGAGCCGGATCCTTCGTCGCGTCGCTGAACGCCTCGACCACCACTTCGCCGTGGAAGGGTTTGTTCGAGCCACCGCCGGGCGCGCCGATGAGCTCCGGTGGATCAAGCGGCCGGACGACGCGCCGGGGGATGAGCTGGACCGGGTCGCCATCCAGATCCAAGATGGGAGACCCGAGCTGAACGGCTGGGCCGTGCGCGGTTGGGCCTGGTCGTGGACCCGCACGGCGCCTGTGAATCTCCGGGTGCTGGCCATCGAGCATCGGGAGCCCGGCGCCACCGCCCCGGGCGGCTGGCTGTGCACCTCGGAGGCGGCCATCGCGCAGGTGCTCGAGGAGCTCGAGGGGATT
>JAAZYN010000600.1 GCA_014239625.1 Myxococcales bacterium
GCGTACACCAAGTTATCGCCACCCACGGCTCGCTCGTCTTCCCCGGTGTCTACGACCCGCTCTCGGCCAAGATCGCGGAGCAGACCGGGTTCCCGCTGGCGTTCGTCTCCGGGTATGCGGTTGCGGCCACCCTGCTTGGCGAGCCGGACCTGGGGCTGCTGACGCAGACCGAGATTATCGAGCGAGCGAGACAGATCTGCCGCTCCGTGGACATTCCGATTCTCGTGGACGCCGACACCGGGTACGGCAACCCGTTGAACGTCGTGCGCACCGTCACCGAGCTCGTCGGCACCGGCGCGGCCGGCTGTTTTCTCGAAGACCAGCAGTGGCCCAAGCGCTGCGGACACATGACCGGCAAGCGGGTCGTCGATCGGCAGGAGTATCTGGACAAGATCGGCGCCGCGGTGGAGGCGCGGGGCGACGCGGACTTCTTTGTCGTGGCGCGGACCGACGCCGTGGCGGCGGTGGGGCTGGACGAAGCGCTGGCCCGCGTGGACGCCGCGCGAGCGGCTGGGGCCGACGCCACGTTCGTGGAAGCGCCGGGGTCGCTGGCGGAACTGGTGGAGGTGGGTCGGCGAGCCCCGAAACCGACGGTGGCGAACATGGTGGAACAGGGCCGGACGCCCATGCTGCCGCAGGCACAACTCGCCGAGATGGGATTCGCCCTGGTTCTCTATCCCGTCACCGGGCTCTATGCCTCAGCGCACGCCTTGACGACCGCCTACGGGCACCTACGCGCGCAGGGCACGAGCGCCGGCTCCGACGAGGGGCTGATGACGTTCGACGCGTTCAACGACCTGATCGGCGTCGACGAGAAACACGCGCTGGCGAAGAAGTGGTCCACAGAGCAGGACTGACCCTGCCTTCGTCACACGAACGATATAATCCGAACCCGCGTGTCCAACCTTTCGCTGCCCACGTCGATCGACGAGCTCCAAACCCTGCTGGCAGGTCAGCAGTATGTAACGGACCGTGGCCTGGCCACCTCGGTCTATCTGGCCCTGACGCTCCAGCGCCCGTTGCTGCTGGAGGGCGAGGCTGGCGTCGGCAAGACGGAAATCGCCAAGGTGCTAGCGTCGGCGCTCGGCACCGAGCTGATCAGGCTGCAGTGCTACGAGGGTCTGGACGTGACGCACGCCGTCTACGAATGGAACTACGCGCGGCAACTGCTCGAGATCCGGATGCGCGAGGCCGGCGGCGCGGTGGCGCGCGACACGCTCGCGGCGGACCTGTTCGGCCCCGACTTCTTGATCAAGCGTCCGCTGCTTCGCGCCCTTGAAGCGCCCGACGACCGACCACCCGTCCTGCTGATCGACGAGCTGGACCGGGCCGATGAAGAGTTCGAGGGCTACCTGCTCGAACTGCTCTCGGACTATCAGGTGACCATCCCGGAGCTGGGCACCATCCGCGCCACCACCCGCCCCATCGTGATCATCACCTCGAATCGCACGCGCGAGCTGCATGACGCGTTGAAGCGGCGCTGCCTCTACTGGTGGATCGATTACCCGGACTTCGACAAGGAATACCGCATCGTCACGCAGAAGGTCCCGGAGGCACCCGCGCGATTGGCCGAGCAGGTCACCCGTTTTGTGCAGCAGCTGCGCACGGCCGAGCTCTACAAGGTGACCGGGGTATCGGAAACGCTGGACTGGATCGCCGCGCTGGTCGCGCTGGATCGGCAGGAACTGGACCGCGAGACGATCGACGAAACACTCGGGCTGATTCTCAAGACCCAGGAAGACCTGCAGGCGATCAGGGGCCAGCAGGCGCACACGCTGTTCGAACACAGCCTCCTTCCGACTGGGACCGCCAGCGGCAGTTGATCGACGCGCGCGATGACCAACACCCGGCCGGAAGAGCCGCACGGCCGCCTGTTCCACAACCTGCTGCACTTCGGCCGGCTGCTGCGCGATGTGGGGCTGGACGCCCAGGCCGGGCGGATGCTCGATGTGGCCGACGCCCTGCGCCATGTCGACGTGGGACGCCGGGCCGACTTCTACCACACGCTGCAGACCATGCTGGTGCGCCGGTCGCAAGACCTCCCGGTGTTCGACTACGCGTTCCGGGCCTTCTGGCAGCCACCCGTGGATCAGGACGCCACGCCGGAGCCGCGAGCGGGCGACGACCAGTCGCGGCTGCCCCCGTCTGAGGGGGGCAGCCCGCCCAGCCGACCGGCCGGCGACGCCACGGCGAGCCACGACACGTCCGCGATTCGCATCGAGCAGGTCGCGACCTTGACCTACGGGACCGGTCAGGTGTCGCGCAGCCAGGACTTTGCCACCTTCACGGATGCCGAGGTCGCCGAGGCCCGCGCCATGATGGCGGCGCTCCGGTGGAAGTTGGGCACCCGGACCACCCGGCGGTGGCAGGCGGGCGCAGGACCGGCCCTCGACATCCGACGCGCAGTCCGTCACAACCTCCGGTTTGGCGGGGAGCTCGTGACCCTGCCGCGCCGGCGACGTCGGACCCGGACCCGGCCACTCGTGCTGCTGTGCGACGTGAGCGGGTCGATGGAACGCTACAGCCGGATGTTGCTGCATTTCGTCCACACCTTGGCCGGCGGATTCGATCACGTCGAGACGTTTCTGTTTGCCACCACCCTGACGCGGGTCACGACCCGGCTGCTGCGACGCGGAGTCGACGACGTCGTGCCCAGCCTGCCCCGACATGTGGCGGACTGGGGCGGCGGAACGCGCATCGGTGACGCGTTGCACCGCTTCCATGTCGACTGGTCCCGTCGGGTAATGGGACACGCCCCGGTGGTGCTGCTGATTTCAGACGGCTGGGACCGGGGCGACCCGCAGCAACTGGGGACCGAGATGGCCCGCTTGCAACGGAGCTGTCACCGGCTGGTGTGGCTGAATCCGCTGCTCGGGTCTCCGCACTACCGGCCGTTGACCCGGGGCATGCAAGCCGCGCTGCCCTACATCGACGACTTCCTGCCGGTGCACAACCTGGCCAGTCTCGACGCGCTTGCCATACACCTGAACCATCTGCCGAGTCATCGCCCGGCCCGGCGGCAACATCCAGCCGGCCCGGGCCGGGCCGCCAGCGGTGAAAGTGCTATTGTCGAGGGACCATGAACGTCACAGGCCGCTACACCTTCGACGCGCCAGCTCAGCAGGTCTGGGATCTCCTGTTCTATGTGGCAGTGGGCGTGATTGTTGGTGGCCGACTCGGTTACGTTCTTTTCTATAACGTTGGTTATTATCTGGAGCATCCGGTTGCCCTGATGTACAT
>JAAZYN010000601.1:0-323 GCA_014239625.1 Myxococcales bacterium
AGGTACCCGCTGGCGCCGGCGCGACACATCGCGTCTGCCCCAAGCCCCTGTCGTCCATTCGATATGTTTGCTAATGAGGTCTCATGAGCTACCTCGTCCTGGCACGCAAGTACCGGCCGCAGACCTTCTCCGAGATCACCGGCCAGGAGCACGTCACTCGCACCCTGAGCAACGCCATCGAGCAAGATCGTGTCCATCACGCGTTCTTGTTTTGCGGCGCGCGTGGTGTCGGTAAGACGACCGCAGCGCGAGTGTTGGCCAAGGCGCTCAACTGCGACCAGGGGCCCACACCAAAACCTTGCGGGGCATGCAAACCCTGCTTG
>JAAZYN010000601.1:333-3240 GCA_014239625.1 Myxococcales bacterium
TCGACTTCGATCCCGAAGAGGAGATCTGCCTGGAAATTGCCGAGGGACGCGCCCTCGATGTCCTCGAGATCGACGGCGCCTCCAACCGAGGTATCGGGGAGATCCGCGAGCTGCGCGAGGGGGTGGCGTACGCGCCGCAACGCGATCGTTGCAAGATCTACATCATCGATGAAGTTCATATGCTGACCACGGAGGCCTTCAACGCGTTGCTCAAAACGCTCGAGGAGCCGCCGCCCCACGTGAAGTTCATCTTCGCGACCACCGAGCCGCACAAGATCCCGATCACTATCTTGAGCCGTTGCCAACGGTTCGACTTCAAGCGAATCCCATTGGGTGTAATGGTCACGCGACTACAGGAGATCCTGGAGTCGGAGAAGATCACCATCGACTCCGCGAGCCTTCGACTGATCGCGCGGGAGAGTGAAGGCTCGATGCGCGACGCGCTCAGCTTGACGGATCGAATCATCAGCTTCGCCGGCGACTCGGCGAACTTCGAGCAGGTCACCGACATCCTCGGCGTGGCCGATCGCGGCTGGCTCAAAGAGCTCGTGGAGGCCGCACTCGCACGGCAAGCGCCGAGGGCGCTGGAGGTGGTGCAGGAGGTCTTTGGCTACGGCACCGACATCAAACAGTTCACGCATGACCTGGTGCATTACCTTCGAGACATCATCATGCTGCGGGTGGCCGGTAAGGACAGCAGGCTCACCGACCTGTCGGACGAGGAGACCACGAGCCTGGCCGGTCTGGGGAAGAACCACCAAGCCGCCGATCTGCAGAGACTCTTCGCGGTGGTCACCGGGACGGCCGAGAGGCTCGCTCAGGCGAGCTTTCCACGGCTGGAGTTGGAGATGGCCGTGATTCGCATGTGCGAGTTGCGCCCGCTGGTGCCCATCGATGGCCTCCTCAAACGCCTCGAGGCCCTGGAGCGTCACCTCGAGAGCGGGGCGCCGCTGCCCCCGCCGGTGACTCCCTCGAACCAAGGCGGGACGTCGGCTCCTCCGACCTCGACGCCAACGACCGGCGCCGGCAGCGACGGCGGCTCCGCTGCGGCTCCGAAGTCTTCGCCCGCGCCCGCGCCATCGCCACAGGCCGCGGCACAGGCCGCGGATCAACCCGCGCGGCGATCGGACGCGCCATCGAGCCCGGAGCAAGCCGCCGACTCACCCATCGCCAAGCCCAGAAAACGGCCGCCTGTAGTGAATAGCCCCGGCGAGGAGCCGACCTCATCGGAGGCACCCAGGCCCGCGACCACTGCAGCGGTGGTGGAGGCACCAACCACCTCGCGTGCGGCGCCGGAGTCATCGGAAGCGCCAGCGCCAGACGGGCCCGGCGACGCCACGGTGTGGGCGTCACCCCAGGCGCCCGCGGTCGGACCGACGGCACAGGCCGGCGCCCCCGAAGTGGGGTCGCCTCCACGGCCACCAACGGCGACCTCAGAGAGGGCCCCGTCGACGCGACGGCGCCAGTCCCCCTCCGAGCCGTCCAGTGAGCTGCCCGACCTGGCGTTCTCCAACGACGATTGGGAGACGTTCGTCGACGCGATCACCGAAGAAGACCCGCGCCTGGCGGCGTTTCTAGCGCGCGGCCAGGTCCTCGGCGTCTCCCGACGCACGCTGACCGTCGGTTTCGTTCGGGACGCACAGAGCGCCACCACCGCGCAACAGTTCCTGCCCAGGATCTCCAAGCTGTTCTCGCGCTATCTTGGCAGCCCCGCCGTCGTGCAGCTGGAGTTGGTCGCGCGCGTCGACGATTGCCCTTACGAGCGCCGCGAGGCGCGGCATCGCGCGGTGCTGGAGCGGCGACGCATGACGGTGGAGCGGCATCCCGCCGTTGCCGAAGTGGTAAAGCGTTTCAATGGTACGGTCAGGCATGTGCAAGCCTATGACCCACGGGAGCAACACCCATGAGCGATGATTTTGGTGACTTGAGCAAACTCCTCGGTGGAGGCGCGGGCGGATTGGATCTGCAGGCGCTGATGGGAAAGGCCCAGCAAATGCAGGCCAACATGGCGGACGCCCAGCAGCGGGCCCAGAGCCAGGAGGTCTCGGGTGAGGCGGCCGGCGGGATGGTCAAGGTCACCGCCAACGGCCGCTTTGAGATCGTCCGCGTTCACGTCGACAAGGCCGCGGTGGATCCAGACGACGTCGATATGCTTCAGGACCTCATCGTGGCTGCCTCCAATGATGCTCTGCGCAAGGCGCGCGAGATGATGGCGACGGAGATGGGGCCGATGGCGGACATGCTCAAGCAGGGCGGCTTCAGTTTCTAGTGCCGGCCCTGCCGCCAGCGTTCGACAAGCTGGTCACTCTCCTGTCGAGGCTCCCCGGAATCGGCCAACGCAGCGCTACACGGCTGGCGTTCTTCATCATCGCCGAGCCGGCGAACTACGCCAAGACCCTGGGGCAGTCTCTGGTCGAGAGCGTCGATCACGTGCGGTACTGCGCCGACTGTCACACCCTGTGTGAAGACGAGCGTTGTAGCATCTGCCGCGACCCGACCCGCGAGCGCGGGATGCTGTGCGTGGTCGAGACGGTCCAAGACCTGCTGGCCTTCGAGCGCACGGGCGCCTATCAGGGCCTCTATCATGTGTTGCACGGAGCGCTGGCGCCGCTGAAGGGCATCGGCCCCAGCCGGTTGAAGCTCGACAACCTCGAGGACCGAGTGGCGACCCAAGGGGTCACCGAGGTGATCGTGGCGACCAACGCCGATGTGGAGGGTGAAGCGACGGCCTTGTACCTGGCCAAGCGGCTCAAACCGCTGTCCGTGTCGACGACCCGCATCGCGACCGGGATCCCCATGGGCGGCGAGCTGGAGTACATCGACCAGACCACCCTTAGCCGCGCGCTCAGCGGCCGCGTGGCGCTCGACGTCTAAGCCGGAACGTTCGCGCCTCTCCGGCTGCAACCA
>JAAZYN010000602.1 GCA_014239625.1 Myxococcales bacterium
GGAGCGCGATCTCGATAGGCCCAATCAGGCGCGAGAGATCGTCGGTCACCACAAGGTTGTATCTCACGACCGCGCCGACGCTCCAGCGCTTCGACGGTCGATAGTCCAGCCCGCCACCCACGTGGAGCGTCATGTCGACGTCCCCGGCCGCCGTCTCGTCGCCTAGATAGGCTTTTGTACCGCGGGTCCGGTAAAGGGCTCCCCCCCCGATCGCCAACCAGGGCGACCAGGTCATGGCATCGATCACGTAACGGCACTCCACGGCGGCGTGTGCGACGCCCTCGGGTCGGTCACCGGCGACCGCCCCTCCACCTCGAATCGCCAGCGAGAGCTCCCAGTACTCGGTGATCGCGTAGGTCAGCGAGAGGTCTCCCATGACAAAAAGATGGGGCAGCGGCGCCCCGTCGTCGAAAAACGTCGTGGTCGAGTAGGTGGAGACCGCGCCGGTGAGACGCACCTCCCCAGGCTCGGCCCGTAGCTCGCCCGAGACGCCGAGGGTGAGGCCCGAGGCGAGGGTGACGACGAGTACGAGGGCCGACCAACGCATACCGGGATAGTCTTGGCTGGGCGACGACAATACAAGCGGCCTCAACGATCGCGCCCGGCGAGCGTTGTTCGTTGACACCGGGTGGTCGGTTGGTTATCAAACCGCGCTGTTCGAGCTGAGACGACCCTTTCGCACGTGCCGTGGAGTTGGCTGTGGCCAAGAAGAAAAAGAAGAGGATGTCCAAAGAGGAGCTTCGGGCTCCCGACGCCTTCGAGAAGAAGGCCGAGGCCGTTTGGAAGAAGATCGAACCCCACAAGCGCGCGATCGGCGTGGTCATCGTGTTGCTGGCCGTGGCAGGCGTCGCCTGGAACATTTATGGCAGCAGCCAACGAGGCGCGGTCGAGGAGCGTGCGGGAGTGCTCAACAAGGCCCTGCACCCCCTGACGGCGGCGATCTGGGATCCGGACGTCGACGGCAAAGAGCAGCCGGACGGGACCAAGCCCACTCCGCCTTCAGGCGAGCTCTTCAAGACCGAGGCCGACGCACGCAAGGCGGCGGCAGAGAGGCTGGGTGCCTACCTGTCTGAAAACGCCGACTCTCCGGGGGCCAACGCGGTGGCGCTCGGCACCGCTGGGCTGAAGGTCGCCGATGACCCCAAAGCCGCGGCCGCCGAGCTCGACGCATGGATCCGCACGAACGGAGAGCACAAGACGGCCAACCTGGTGCGAATCGTCGCTGGACGAGCGCATGCCGCCGCCGGCGACAAAGAGTCGGCTCGTGGACACTTCGAGGCGGTCTCCAAGGAAGGCCTCGGCTGGATGAAGGCCACCGCGCTCAACGGAATCGGAGATCTCGACAACCCGCTGATGTCGGCCAAGAGCGGCAGCGGCGACGCAGCTGCCGCCAAGAAGAGCTACGAGGAGGCGATGACCTTCCTCGGCGACGGCGAGGAGCTCAACTCGGCGGGCCTCAAGCGCGAGATCGAAACGAAACTGGCCGCGCTACCCTAGTGGCCGATATGGACCCTCGGCAGCACGAGACCGCGCGTGTGTGGCCCCGACCCGGGTCCCTCGGGCTCCAATGGCCCCACGCCAGTCCGGCGCCCTCGCACACCGCCGCGGCTTTGAAGCCGCGTACTCTCCAAACAGGGCGCTGACTGATGATGCCGTACCGGGTGCAGCTGCGGGATGACGGGACGAGGACACCCGGCGGGGTCCCCGGGTTCCCATCTCGCGCTGCCTTTGTGGCGCTGGCGCTGGTCCTGAGCGCTCTCCCCACGGCCTGCCTCCAAGCGGTCTCCGTGAACCCGGCTCCAGCGGTCAGCACGGAGTGGCGCCGGACGCTCTACGCGTTGGAGATGTTCGAGTACGAGCCGGTGGACGCCGGCTCGACGCTGTTCATCCCCAAGGGCGATCATGTCCCCAACGGCGGCATGTTGGTGGCGGTGACCAAAGATCGCTACGTGCGAGCCATCGAGGCGGCGAGCGGGCGCGACATCTGGAAGATCCGCACCGGCGCGGTGAACGTCGCGCGGCCACTGGAGCTTGGAGAAGACATCGTGGTCGCCTCGATGGACGGCCACCTGTATCGACTGCACGCGCGTAACGGGAGGACCATCTTCAAGAGCGAGTTCCCGCTGGGCGAGGGGATGACGGCATCGCCTGCCTTGGTGGGCAAGGCTCTGGTCGCTACCAGCATCGGCAACCGGATCGCGGCGTTCGACCGGGACACCGGGGCCCTGCTTTGGGACAAGAAGCGCCCCCACGTGGGTGAGTTCACCATCAGCGGACAAGCCGGCGCCATGGCGCTGAGCGACACGCAGGTCGTCACGGGCTTCTCGGATGGCCGGCTGGTCGCGTACGGCGTGGAGGACGGCGCCACCCTGTGGTCGACCGACCTTCGAGAGGGTAAGAGCCAATTCGTCGACATCGACACGACCCCTCAGCTGCTGAAGCAGGGCCCAAAGGGCAGGCCCATGATCGTCGCGGGGGCTTACGCTGTCGGCCTGTTCGGCCTGGACGCGGCCACGGGCGACGTGGAGTGGCTGGTCCGCGGTGAGGGGTTTGTCCGCCCGGCGGCGGCCGACGGGATGCTCTACACCACGCAGCCCTCCGGATGGGTCAGCGCTATCGACTCTCAGAGGGGAGCGATCGTGTGGAAGCGCAAAGTCGATATCGGCATCCCGACGGGGGTCGCGGCGACGCGAAAATACCTGCTCGTGCCAAACGGCGAGGGGATGCTGTTGATGCGCCGGGAGACGGGACGGCCCGTGACGATGATCCGCGACAGCCGTGGTTTCTCGGCGGTGCCCGAGTACGCCTACGGGACCCTCTACACGATCAGTAACAGCGGCGTTTATTACGCGCTCAACCTGTATTGACGAGGCCACTCGGCGCTCAGCCTCGGGATCTCGGGCTCTCGGGATCTCGGGATCTCGGGGTGGTCGGGATACGACCCGGCGCGCGCGCGACACCATCGCGGCCGCCGGAGAGATGAACCATGGGCCTCACGCCCCTTTCACAAGGACCGGCGCCGGTGCCCCGAGGGGACCGCGGAGCGCCACACCGATTGAGGCGGCGCGATGTTCACGATTAGGGCGTGTCCCTGAATTGGGTGAGACGGTCACGGCGACGGTCACGGTCACGGCCCACAGTTCACGCCCACGGTCCACGGTCCACGCCCGCAACCCACGGTCCACAATTCGGGGCCTTGTTTCGCCGTTGGCTGCGTTGCTCAGGCTCGAATTGACGACC
>JAAZYN010000603.1 GCA_014239625.1 Myxococcales bacterium
GGTGTCGGTGTGAGCACGTTTTGCGGCTCCAGGTATGAGCGTGATCCCCTGCGTCTGGAGATGAATAGCTAGTGATGCCGCGCGCCCCCTCGCTATCGCTCTCCTCCTTTTTGAGTGACGCCTGCGCCGCGACCTCCCCGCACCGTGTCGTGGCACAGCGGCCCCGCGTTGGGCGCGCCGTCGCCGCCCTTTGCGCCGCGGAAGGTGCCACCGCAGACCACGATCTTACCGCTATAGGTGGCCGCGCCGAACCCGCGGGCCACTTTGCCGCTCTCCCCGGGAGCCTCGCCGTCGCGGCCCGGGAACGCGAGGTACACGAAGGTGGGCTGGATGACGACGGTGGCGGTGTTGAAGCCGATGATCAGGCCACCGCCCTGCCACCAGGACGTCATCTCGGTGCTGCCCAGGACGGCGAACTTCTTGTCGGTCGCACGCGGGTCACCGCACAGCCCGCAGTCCGGGCACGAGCCCGACAGAGCCAGCTTGGCCGTCACGCTGCGGCGGGTCTCGCCGAAGCGCTGCGGGAGCGCCGGGAACGGCTGCCCGGGGGCAGCCGGGTCACGCCGTTGGGTGAGCCCGCCGACCAGCGGTGCGTACACGGCCAGTCGCGCGAAGCTGCGCTCGCCCGCCTCGTTGTCAGCGGTGAACACGACCTCGCGTCGCCCGGAAGTGTCGAACGAGCGCGTCAGCGCACACGCCTGCGGGCTGTCGAGGTCGCAGACCTGGGCGCGGTCGTCGAACTCCCAGCGCGCCGCGGCGGCGTCGAGCACAGCGGCGGACAGCGCCAGGTCGGTACCCATCGGACGGATCAGCGAGGCCGCCTCGAAGGGCTCGACCACCGCCCAGACCGACGGCAGCGGGAAGGCGTCGACGGCTGCCGGCTGGTCGTCGTCGGGAGGCGCCGGCAGGTCGACCGTGAGGGCGGCGACGCACTCGGCGCCCTCGTCGTCGACGAAGGTCGCCGTCACTTCGTAGGTGCCGCCGATCGCGTAGTCGTGCTCGGTGATGCCGGGTTCCGGCTCGGCCCCGTCGCCCCAGTCCACGGAGACCAGCGTGACTTCGCCGCCATCGGGGTCCGCCGCGATGGTGTCCAGGGTGACCCCGGTCAGATCGGTCGGCCACGCGGTCAGCCGCACCGCGCAGACCGGGCTGACGGCATCGAAGGCGGTGCCGGCCGCCACCTCGAGGACCTCCGCTTCGTCGCGAGGCCGGTAGTCCGGATCGCCGACGAACAGCATCCCCGACGACGCCACGCGCCCTCTCTGGGCGCCCTCGTCGTCGCTGCCGAGGAAGATGCTGCCGCGGGTGCGCAGGATCAGGTCTCCGCCTTGGGCGGTGGGATCGTCGCAGCGGTTGTCGAGGATCCCGTGAACCTCGGTGGTCTCGTCGGCGTCAAGCAGGTTGAGGACCAGCGTGCCGCAGTCCTGGGACGTCAGGCTCGCGGACGCGGGGATGCTCAGCCGGCCGGTCACGTTCAAGATGACATCTCCGGCTGTCGAGACCGCCTGCCCGTCGGCCAGGACCAGGTCGCCGACCCAGTACTCGCCTGCGGTCACGACCTCACCTTCCGAGAGCACGAGTTCCGCAGGCGCGGCCACCTCCGCCACGAGCTCGTGGGTCAGCGCGACGCCGGCGCCGTCGGTGATGACCAGGGTCATGGTGTAGGTACCCGGCACCGCCGGGAGGCCCTCGACGACCCCGTCACGGCTGACGAAGTCGGTTGTCGGGGCCTGCCCCGAGACGATCTCGTAAACATACGGGGCGACGCCTCCGGTCACCTGCAAGGGCGTCGGCCCGTAGGGTCGCCCGGCCTCCATGTAGATGGTGCTTGGTGTCAGCGGCGAAGGGAGGGGCGTCGGGGTGGCGGCTGGGCCTTCGCCGCAACCGATGGTGAGGGTCCCCGCCAGCAATGACATGAATATGATATAGGCTCGATCCCTCAACACGGTCTCCTGTGACTTGAGCTTGCGCTGCCACACACGCGACGTCTTCAGTGGCGTGGGGGAATACCGGGCGGGCGGAGACAACCTGACACCGGCGAGGCATTTTCTTTTGTCAGGTTTTGCCGACCCAGCCCGTAGAACTGGTATGCAGGCTGGGAACTTCATTAGCACGACGCATCGTCACCCCCGCCGCGCCCTGGAGCGCCCGCTGGCCGCTTTGACCCCAGAACTGGTAGAGCAAGCCTTGTCCGGCGACAGGGCCGCCATACGATCCCTGGTCTCCACGCTGACGCCCGTCCTGCAGGCGCGCGCCGTCCGTGTGCTGGGGCGCAGCGGCGGAGCAACGCGGCGCAACCTGCGCCAGGAGGTCGAGGACATGACCCAGGCAGTGTTCGTCAGGCTCTTCGCCGACGGTGGGCATCGCCTGCGCGTCTGGGATCCGGACCGTGGCCTCTCGCTGGTCAACTTCGCGGGCCTCGTCGCCGAGCGCGAGGTGGCCAGCATCATGGCCAGCCGACGCCGCAGTCCCTGGACCGAGGACCCGCGCGAGAGCATCGACCTCGACCGGGCCGTCCCCACGAACACGTCCACCTCGGAGCGCAAGCTCGCGTCGCGCCAATTTCTCCATGTGCTGCTGGAGCGGATGCGCGCGGAGCTCAGCCCGCTGGGGCAGCGCATGCTCGATCGTCTGCTCATCGGTCAGCAGAGCGCTACAACCGTCGCGTCCGAGCTCCACATGAGCGCCGACGCCATCCACGCCTGGCACAGTCGACTGCGCAAGCTGGCGCGCCGGCTTGCCGACGAGCTCCAGGCGACCGCGGAGGGCCGCCATGACTGAGCACGACGACCAGCTCATGGCGGGCCTGGCCGACGCCGGTCAGCGCGAGGCTGCCTCTGACGCGGCCGACCCACGTCTGGCGCAGCTGGCCGACGGCGCGTTGAGCGACGCTGAGGTGGCCGAGCTCGAGGCGTGGGCCGGCGAAGACCCCGGCCGCATGGCCCTGGTGGAGGCCTCACGCCCCTTTGACGCCGCGGTTCAGGAGCGTTTCGCCAGCGCCATCATCGAAGCATCCGCGGCGGCGGAGAGCGAGGCCGCGGCCGAGCCCCCACCCGAAGCCGAAGCCGAAGCCGAACCAGCGCCCGTCGTGTCGCTCCCCGAGCGCCGCCCCAACAGGACCTGGAGATGGGTCGCCCCGCTGGCCGCGGCGGCGGGCATCGCGCTGATGGTCGGCGTGTGGCCCAGCGGTGGTCCCGGCCCCCAGCTGCCACCGTACGGCTACACCCTCCGCGGCGGCAG
>JAAZYN010000604.1:0-219 GCA_014239625.1 Myxococcales bacterium
AGCGATCCCCCGAAGACCCACTCATCATCACCAACAAAGGCGGACAGGTCTGGGTCGGCGCGCTCACATTCTATCACCTCATGGGGCTTGGCGGTGGATCCCACTGGATCCTCACGGGACGCTGGGACCCCGTCGGCCAGACTGGACACCACGCCTTCCCGGGCCACGGAGGCAACCAGTACGCCCACACAGCGGGCAGCTACGGGATCATGGTCGATG
>JAAZYN010000604.1:229-3235 GCA_014239625.1 Myxococcales bacterium
ACCACTTCATCGGTAACGGGCCCAGCCAGCAGGCGATCTCGGGGCTCTCGGTGGGGGCTGGCGCGACGGACTTTGAGATCGAGTTTGTCGAGGTGGCCAGGGTGGGGTTCGCTGGCCTCGTGCTCAAGACCGACGACGCGGCCAGCGCCACCATGGCCAACGTGAAGATCCACGACCTGTACGTGCATGACACCGGCAGCGAGTCGTTCTACATCGGCAGCACGCAGTCTCAGCCACAGCACAAGATCACGGGCATCGAGATCTACAACAACCGGCTCATCCGAGCGGGGACCGAGCTGATTCAAGTGGGGCAGGTCGGCGGAGGCAGCGAGATACATCACAACGTCTTCATGTTGGGCGCGCTCGACTGGAAGGACCCCTTCCAACCCTGGCAGGACAACGCCACGCAGCTCGGTCCGCGGGAAGGGAGCGTGTCCATCCATCACAACATCGTCATCGGCGGCGCGGAGCTCATGATCAACCTGCATCCGCTCGAGGCGGCGGGCGACGTGCATCAAGACGGAGATCTCGTGCACTACTACGACAACTACTTCAGCCACGGGCGAAATGCCGTCGGCGCATACGTCGGTTCATACGCCAACGGCAAGACCACCTACCGCTTTGAGGGCAACACCTTTCGGGAGATGGTGTTCAGCTACGACGAGATCAACCCCGGGGCGCTGGCGCCGCAGTATTTCTTCGGCGTCGCCGGTGGGCAGAGCGATCTCATCGAGCTCATCGACAACACCTGGGACGCCACCTCCCAGTTGGTGCAAGCCAAGCCCAACGTGGTGACCTCCGGAAACGTGAACAGCACCACCGACCCCGTGATCTTCGTGGACTCCGGCTTCGCGGCTGACTTCGATTATTTCCTGGTGGAGTCCTGGACCGATGCGGCCGGCGCTGACGGAGACGCTCCGGTCTATTACCAGCAGGGAGACCACGTCGTGTGGAAGGGTGAGCTGTACCGCTGCATCGAGCCTGGAGCCCACACCAACAAGCTCCCGCCCGACAATCCGGGCACGTGGGAGGTGTTGCCGGCGCCGGCGGATGATGTCCGCTTGCATCCAGACTCGCCCTATCAAGGCTATGGCCTGCTGGACACCCCGTAGCGCCCGCGCGCGCCGCGGTGGGCGGCGGGACCGTGCGACCGCTTCTACGCAGGCCGGTCACGGTCCGGTGCTCGTTTTTTGGGTGCCGGGGAGGGCCCCCGACCATTGGCTACCGACCGGATCTCAACCGGGCTGGCGTCCGACGTGGCGGCGCCCGCCCGACGGAGCCATCAAGGGCTGCCACCGCCGCCGGGGTCGGTGACGCATGGATCGGGGTTGCAGGTGGTGGCGTCCCCGACATAGGAGCCGGTGGCGAGCCCGCACGCCAGCTCGGTGAGCACCTGACACCCGAAGGCGGTGCAGCAGGCCCCTTGCGGGTCCGACGTGTTGCACTGGACATCGGCGCACACCGTCCCGTCGCCGGCGTATGTACCGAGCAGGCTCGCGCAGGTGGTGGGGGCCGTGACCGTGCAGCCACCGGCGGTGCAGCACGCGCCCTTGGGACCATCGACACAGGTCACGTCGTCGCATCCTGTGCCCGCGCCGCTCCAGGTCCCGCCGATGGCTTTGCACTGCAGCTCCGTGCTCTCGCCGCACCCTTGTGGCGCGCAACAGGCGCCGAGGGGGTCGAGCCCGCCGCAGTTGCCGTCCTGACAGCTCGTTTGCGCTCCGGCCCATGTACCTCCGGCCAGCGTGCACAGGGCTTCGGTGAGCTCGCTGCATCCCTGGGTGGTGCAGCAGGCGCCGGTCGGGTCGGTGCCGCCGCAGGTCGTGCCCAGGCACGTCGTTCCTTCTCCGTTCCACGCGCCACTGGACGCGTCACACTGCAGCTTGGTGGACTAGAAGCAGCCACCGTTGGAGGTGCAGCACGCACCGATGGGCGCACTTCCCGCGCAGGTCACCTCCGCGCAGGTGGTGCCATCCCCGCTATAGGTACCACCGCTGGCCTCGCACTCACCTTGAGCGCTGACCGCGCACGTGCCATCGGGCATGCAACACGCCCCCTCGAGACCCGCCGGAGAGCAGGTCCCGTCCGCGCAGGTAGTGCCCGCGCCGGACCACGTCCCGCCGGCCAGGTCGCATCCCGGCTTGGTCTCGAGCGAGCAGCCCGAATCGGTGCAGCACGCGCCTTGGTTGGGAAAAACAGCGCAGCTGCCGAAGCCGCAGATGGTTCCATCGCCGTTGTAGGTTCCTCCGACGTCTCCACAGGCCGCCTCGGTGGTCTCGCCGCAGGTGCCGCTGTCGGAGCAGCAGGCGCCCGTAGGCTTGGGGTCACCGCAGTTCGCGTCGGCGCATGACGTGCCGTCGCCCTGATAGACGCCGCCGAAGCCCTGACATCCAACCGAGGTGTTCAACTGGCAGCCGAACTGACTGCAACAGGCGCCCGTCGCCTCGGGCGTGCACACCACGTCACCGCAGAGGCTGCCGTCGCCCTTGTAGTCTCCAAACGCGGCGCCGCATTCGAGCTCCGTCAGGAGGACGCAGCCGCCGGCGGTGCAACAGGCCCCGGTGGGATCCGTGGCGCCGCACGTCGTGTCCGCGCATGTGGTGTCATCGCCTTGGTAGGCGCCGCTGAACGCCTCGCACTCCTGCTTGGAGACCTCGCCGCAGCCGAGAGACGTACAGCAGGCTCCCGTGGGCACCGAGCCGCAGACGGTGTCGCCGCACGCCACGTCGTCGCCCGCGTAGGCGCCACCTGCTTGGCCGCACTGCGCGGCCGTGGCGACGCTGCACACGCCGTTGAGGCAGCACGCGCCCGTGGGCGGCCCCGGGCAGTCCACCTCGCGGCACGTCGCGCCCACGCTCCATGAGCCGCCGTACATGTCGCACGAGACCAACGTCACCCCGTCGGTGCAGGCCCCTGTCGGGAGACAACAAGCGCCCGTGGGGTCCGGCTCCTCGCAGAAGTCGATATCCACACAGGTCTCGTCGACGTGGAAATCTCCGTAGAGTT
>JAAZYN010000605.1 GCA_014239625.1 Myxococcales bacterium
CCGTAGCAGGCGCGGTCGATGTCCTTGCACTGCGATTCGTGTTCGCGGGGGAGGCCGCCGTGGGCGTCCCAACCGCGGTGGAAAATCTGGATGTTGCGCACGCCGCGTTCGGCGAGGCGACGTTGAATTTTCAGAGCATGCAGGCGGCCGCTGATGGCAACGTGGCGTCCGGTCCCGGGCTCTTGATACTGGCGGCTTCCAACAGCTACTCCGACGGTTCCGCGGGCCAGCCCGCGCAGGGCTCGATCTGGAAGACCCTCGACGACGGCGAGCGAACCTTGGTGGGCATTCAAGGCCACGCCGACGTCAACAGGGTCATCGCGGCGGTGGATCGGTTCGTCGACCTGTATCTGACCGGGGACGTCGGGTTGGCCGATGCGCTCGATCAGGCCAACCAGGTCTTCGCGGGCACATCGGCCCTGCTGCGGACCAACAAGGATGGTCTGCGTAGCTACCTGAAGAGCTATGAGGCCCTGTGGACCGAAGCTGGCTACACCCCGTCGTCGGCCAGGTTGACCACCTTCATCGTGGCCACTCCGTACTGCGATGGGGCGCCCCAGCTCAACAGCTTCGCCTCGGCGTGGGCCGACGTGACCTTCGACGGGGCCTTTTTTAGCGGCACCCGGTCGCAGAAGGTCGACAACAACTACTCCACCGACACCCACGTGCGCGGCGTCGTCACCGGCCTCGAGATCGGCGATCGCGTCCTGGTCGAGTTCTGGGGAGATCTGGACAAGGCGCAGTTCCAGGACACCTACGGCTTTGGCGAGGGGGTCATCGTGGGTGTGAAGACCCTCGACAACGGCGACATCGAGGTCAGCTTCAACGGTGACGCGCATACTACGCCATACGTGGACGACGCCGGGCGCGAGTGTGTTTGGAGCTCCCCCAAGCTGACGACGACCACGAGCGTGCCATCCACGCTGTTGTTGACCCCCTGAGCGTCGCGAGCCATAACAACGCGACCGGAATCCAGGAGAGCGCCTGATGGGTAGAGCCAACGAAATCGTCGGTCACATGAACGCTGCGTCGCGAAGGTTCGCCATCGTGGTGAGCCGCTGGAACGGCTTTATCACCGAGCGCCTGTTGGAGGGTGCAGAGGACGCGTTGCTCAGGCACGGCGCCGAGGAGCAATCGTGGACGGTGGTGCGCGTCCCTGGCAGCTACGAGATGCCGCTGGCGTGTATGAAGCTGGCCAACTCGGGCAAGTACGATGCGATCATCGCCATCGGGTGTGTGATTCGCGGCGCCACGCCACACTTCGACTACGTCGCCGGCGAGGTCTCCAAGGGGATCGCTCAGGCGAGCTGGAGTAGCGGGCTGCCGGTCGCCTTCGGGGTGCTGACCACAGACACCATCGAGCAGGCTGTGGAGCGTGCCGGGACGAAGGCTGGAAACAAAGGTTGGGAGGCGGCCACCGCAGCCATCGAGATGGCCGACGTGTTGGCCCGTCTGGGAGAGGCCTGAGCCGTGGGGAGCCGACGCCGCGCGCGGGAGATGGCGCTTCAGGCGCTGTACGCCTTCGAGTGCACCAAGGGGGACATCGAGCAGGCTGTCGCGGATCTGCGTTCACGGGCCTCGGAGCCGGCCAGCGAGGACCTCGAGGTGTCGACCATGGTGCGCGGGAACCAAGACGTTCAGGCGTTCGCCGAGAAGCTTGTTCGCGGCGTCTGGAAGAACCTCGAGAAGATCGACGCGCTGTTGAGCCAGTGCTCGACCAACTGGAAGGTCGCCAGGATGGCCTCGGTGGACCGAAACATTCTCCGGATGGCCACCTTCGAGTTGCGTTACCTTGGCGACATCCCGCCCAAGGTCACCCTCAACGAGGCTATCGAGATCGGCAAGCGTTACGGGTCGGAAGACTCCAGCTCGTTCATCAACGGCATCCTGGACCGGGTGGCGTCGCTCCAGCGTCCCAGCTAAACCACGGTCTCTGGATACTCCACCGTGGCTACTCTCGGGTTTTGTCCAATCAGCTTACGGGCGCTCGATGAGCGTGAGGCCGACGTGTTGGCGCTCACCTTGTTCAGCGACGAGCGGCCCCTGCGAGGGCTGATAGGGCTCGTGGACTGGCGAATGTGCGGCGCGATCAGCCGCTGGGTCCGTAGCGGCTTCGTCAGCGGTGACTGGGGCGAGCGGGTGCTGGTGCCGAGCAATGGTCGCCTGAATTTCCCTCGGCTGTTGCTCATGGGTCTGGGGGCGCGGGAAGCCTACCGGGCGGATCGGGCGCGTGCTGCCGCGCAGGCGGCTGTGGCGGTGACCGCAGGGTTGAACGGTCGAGCCCTGGCGGTGGGCCTTTTTGGGCTCCAGAAGTTACCGAGCCCCTTCAAGCGCACCGGGGTCGAGCTCTGCGCCGAGCTCGCGGCGTCACAGGTCCTCGATGCCGTGACCATCATCGCCGCCGACGAGCGCGTGGAGGTGCTGCGTGACTATGGGGAGTTTGCCTGAGCGCTATGGATCGCTGTCGGCGGATGATCTGCGGGCGACCGGCTCACGAGCATATCCAGTCGAAGGTGCGATGCAGGGCCACAGGCGCACTGAACCGTGCGATGGTCTGAAATCCGCCGTCGAGCAGGAGCTCACGCCATCGCTCCGTCGATCTGAAGTGGAGTGAAGGCCCTGGCCCTGTGACGAAGCCGGACGCCAGCGACAGTCGCTCGCGCAGTATGTGAAGTCGATGAATCCAGTCTCCGCCGGTGTCCGCGGGGATATCACTGAGCAGCAGGACGCCATCGTCGCGGAGCGCTCGCCTCGCCATCTTCAGGATCGAGACGACCTGAGCGTCATCGAGCAGGTAGAGGACGCCGATGATGACGACGCCCGACACC
Source organism: Myxococcales bacterium (assembly GCA_014239625.1). GTDB lineage: Bacteria > Myxococcota_A > UBA9042 > PHBI01 > JAAZYN01 > JAAZYN01. The sequence goes on from JAAZYN010000605.1 coordinate 2,829, forward strand.
TGAGCGCCCTGCAGCGCTGCGTCTGCGCTGGGATAGAGCTGTAGGTTGGGGAGCCGGCGTGCTGCCGCTGTGGCCACGTGGAGTCGACGATGGTCCGGGTCGAAGGCCACCACCTGTCGGCCGCTGCTTCGACGAGCCAGGTACTGAGACACCACGCCGTGACCGCAGCCCACCTCGAGGAGCCTGCCTTGGCTCGGGAGCTTGTCGCTCACGCGGGCCAGCGGCACCATCGCGACGCGCGCGGCGAGAAAGGTCAACAGGGCTGGAGAGGCGTGACCTACATACGAGGCGATCACCTCACCGCGAGCGACCACGTCGGCTATGCCGGTTGACCAACTCGGGGGACGTAGCGAGTGTTTGGGGGCTGTCTCGGGCCTCACCCGTCAGCCCTGGAGTCGCCGGTGGG
>JAAZYN010000606.1:0-236 GCA_014239625.1 Myxococcales bacterium
GTCGTGACCCACTCCATGGTCAGGGGTCCACCGGTCGCGCCGGCCTGAACCCGAGGATCCCCGATTTCATGTCGGGCCCGAGCATCGCCCTTGTTGAGCTCCGCGCGAGTTCCGCTACCTCCTCGAACGAGCCGCCGCGATAAGCGCGGGGGGCGGCGGGTGTGTGGGCGCGGTACCCGTCGCCGGAACGCGGGGTGGTGGGCGGGTTCTCCCACGGGTCCCTGACCCACTCCCAG
>JAAZYN010000606.1:246-3229 GCA_014239625.1 Myxococcales bacterium
CAGATGTTGCCGTGCATGTCATGAAGCCCCCACGGGTTGGCGTCGTAGCTGCCGATGGGGGCGTGAGCGGCGTACCCATCGTGCCAGTCGGCCTCGTGGTGCCAGCCGGCAGGGTGAGCCCGTGCCCCATCCGCGTCAGCGACGTTGGCGTGACCGCGAAGGGACCGTTTCTCGGACCCGGTGTACCAGGGGGTAGCCGTCCCCGCGCGACAGCAGTATTCCCATTGGGCGTCCGTTGGAAGCGCCAGACCCAGTCGTGTAGCCAGCCGGTCGCACTCGGTCCAGCTGACCTGCTCCACCGGGTGAAGGACGTTGACGAACTTGCCGATGATGCGCTTGCCGGCCCGGTAGAAGCTGGGGTCGCTCTTGGTGAGCACACGCCACTGGTTCTGAGTGAACTCGTACTTCGAGATGAAGAATGGCTCCAGGGTGATCTCCTGGACGGGCGCGTCTTCGATCCCCGCTCTGGGGTAGTAGTTCGGTGCGCTGGGGTCCGTCTTCTGCGCGCCCGCGCGGAAGCTGCCGCCAGGGATGAGGACCAGGACGACGCCGGTGCCCCCGGGGTCTCCCCCGCGGAGCTTCAGTTGGCCCGTATCGGGTTGCCGTTCGGGCACGGCGCCGGAGGCGGTGTGGGCGAACTCCTCGAGGCTGCTGTCAGGATCAGGGCCGAGGGGGATCAGCCCCAGCTGGGGTGTCATCTGCATGCCGCCGTAGTGCGAGTTCGTGGCGATTCGTTTCCGGGTTCGTTCCCATGCCTCCCGGTGTTGCTTGATCGTGGTCGCCTCGAGGGCTCGCGCGAACTCGAGGCGGGCCTGGACGCTCTTGATGCTGTCGGCCATGGGGTCGGCGTCCGTGGCGAAGCTGGAGAGCTCGTCGCAGAACGCCGCGAGCTCGTCATGGGGCCCCTGGGACTCCGGGTCCGCCATGCGCCAGGTCAGACGTTGCTCGACTTCGCGGGAGAGGCGTCGGTGATTGCTGTCCAGGACCTTGATGGTCTCCTTGATCACCTCCTTGCGCTTGGCCTCGCTGCTTGAGAGCTCGGTCTTGGCCTCCAACTGCTGGAGCGTCTTGCGGAACGTGGCCCGGAACCCGTCGATCTTGGAGAGGTCCGCGCGCTTGATGGCCATGCGCTCCTCATCCTTGGCGCGATCTTCATCGCTGTAGGGCAGGGCTTGGGCGCGCATGGCGGCCAGGCGTTCCCGTTGTTCTGGGAGGTGGGAGACGAGCGCTTTGGCCCGCCGGGTCCAGGCCTCCATCCCTGGCACCTTTTCGGGTACGGCTGGCCACAACTGCTCGCTGGCGGCCTCCTTCAACTGGGCCAGCTTTTGCACGTCGAGCATTCGTTCGGTGCGGTTCAGCGCGGCTCGAGCCTGGCTCGCTGCGTCGTCTGCCCGATCCCTTTCGCGGGTGGTCTCCTCGAGAGCGCGGCGGGCCTGACTGAGGTTGACGAAGGCAAGGACCACGACGGCGCTGACGGCCACCACCAGGGCCAGGAGGCTCGCGGCCAGGGTGGGATTTCGTACCATCCACCGCTCCGTCCGCCGGACGAACCCCGCGCGGCGGGCCAGGATCGGTTCGTTCTGACGCACTCGGCGGAGATCTTCTGCCAGGTCAGCGGCGGTGGCGTAGCGCTGCCGAATGTCTTTGTCGAGGGCGGCGAGCACCACGATCTCCAGGTCGCGGGGGATGGCGGGCGCGATGCTACGCAGGCTCTCCGGCTCCTTGGTGAGGATGGCGTGAGTGATGGACTGCTGCGTGGCGCCCGGAAACGGCAACCTCCCTGTCAAGCACTCGTACAGGGTGGCGCCGAGCGCCCACACGTCCGTGCGGCGATCGACGTCCGCGGCGTGCTCGGTGACCTGTTCGGGGGCCATGTAGGGCGGCGTCCCGAAGAACTCTCCGGATTGGGTCAGGCTGGCCCTCTCGGAGCGCGCGTCGTGGGCGAGCCCGAAGTCCAGGATGACCGGAACACCCTCCGGAGTGATCATGATGTTGCCCGGCTTGATGTCCCGATGAACGACTCCAGCTTCGTGGGCTGCGTGAACGGCGGCGGCGGTCTGTTCGATCAGCTTCGCCATCTTCGTGATCTCGTCGCGGCTCGAAGACCTGGGCGCTGCAGGGGACTCGCTTGAGCGGATCGACTGATCCTGGGCGGTCTCCGCGGCTTCCGGCTGGACCGTGTCGAACTCCAGGATGGAAGCTTCGGAGCCCGCGTCATCCAGGTCCGTCGCCGCATCCGAACGGGCGCCCTTTAGCAACGCCGCCAGCGAGCGACCTTCGATGTACCGCATGGCGATGTAGGGCACGTCGCCGGCCACGCCGGCGTCGAACACGTGGCAGATGACCGGGTGGTCCAACCGCGACGCGACCCGGGCCTCCTGTTGGAAACGGGCGAGGAGCTTGTGGGCGTCGAGGGGGGAGCACCGCAGAATCTTCAGGGCCACCTCCCGCTCCAGGCGTGGGTCCTTGGCCAGGTAGACCACCCCCTGCCCTCCCCTGCCCAACTCTCGGAGGCATCGGTAGGGGCCGACCTCGAGGGGGCCGGCCTCGACCCCCGATTCGAGTCGGGCCAGGAATTCGTCGAGGGGCTCATCCTCGGAGAATCTCCTGTCGGCCCACGACCCCTGGAAGAAGGACACGAACTCCGGGAATTCAGGATCGCCGGTGTTGTCGTTCATGAGTCGTCCTCCGCTCCGATGCGCCCGCATCATACGCCAGCCTCCGCGGGAGCAGGAGCGTTGGTCGACCCCGCGAGGCTCACCGGACAGGGGCCGGATTGCGAGAGCGGTCCGCGGAGACGCTGATTCGCCGGATGGCGGGTCCGACCTCCGTGAGGGTCACCGTGGGCCGTCCCGAGAGCGGGATGTTCACGTACTTCACTCCTCGGTCCGTGCGGCGCATCCGGCGAACGCGGACCTCGTAGAGGCCGACCGCGGACGGGCTCAACCGAGCGAGCCCGCGCTCACTCAGGGGCGCGCGAGCG
>JAAZYN010000607.1 GCA_014239625.1 Myxococcales bacterium
GGGCGGGTCCGAGGGCGGCGGCCGGCGTGTCAGAGCAGCTCGTCGAGGGCTGCGCTCAGCTCATATTGGGCTTCGAGCGCCCGACCGTTGGCCCGATACAGCGCGGTCACCTGCACCCGGTTGACGGTCTCCGCCGCCAGGTCCGTCCCAGACAGGGCGAGCAGCCCCTCGGTCGGAAGCGCTGGCAGGGGGACCGGGGGAGGCGTCACTACGCTGGCCGTCGCCCCGCTGGGGACCTGTTCGGCGATCGCGACGTGCTGAGGTCGGAAGCCGGGCGTGTTGAGGTTCGCGACATTATGCGCGTGCACCTGCAGCCAGACACCTCCGACCCGGAAGGCGGAAGATGACGATCCCGATATCACCACGCGGTCACATTAATGGACAAATCGGGGGAGCTTCAAGCACTGTAATTCTCAGCGTGAGTGCATTAACCTTGTGTGCCAAACAACCGTTGGTAATGTCGTGACGAACAATCAACAGGCCACCGCCAGTTGCAGGATCTGGCACCACGATCGTGAGAACGGATTGAGCGCCAACCTGGTCGCTCTGGACCGCTTTCGAGTGACGCTGGACCTGGGGCCCGGGGAGCTGCCACCCTGGATTGGGTTCGGGCGTACCATCCGCATGTCGCTCTCTGGGGAGGGCGAAGTCCTCGCAGATGTCCCGGTGACCGTCGCTCGGGCTTTTGGTAGCGCCTCGACGGGGATGACAATCGTCGCTCAGCTGCGCGTGCTCACCCCCCGTGAGGTGGGCGTCCTCACCCGGCTCCTCGGGTTCACCCTGGTGCCGCCCGTGCCGCCCCCGAGCCGCAAAGGGCTTCGCCGCCGCAAGGCGCCGCCGCGGCCGCTGCCGCCTCACGAGCGCCGCGCGCACGACCGCTTCGTGGTGAACATGGACCTGTGGGTCACCCATGGGGAGTCGACTCACATCATGCGCGTCCGCGACATCAGCCGTAGCGGCATGTTGTGTGAGATGCCCCTGAACGACGATGTCGATTGGGCCATCGAGGGCAGCAAACTCAAAATGCAGCTCTTTCCACCGGATGGGGCCGAGCCGACCACCTTTCGAGGGCGCATCGTGCGCGTCCTGCCTCGGACCAACAGGCGGCTGGCTTCGTTTGGTGTGTGCTTCGATGACGTCGCCGCGCAAGTCCTGATCGGCCGCTTGCTCCGCAAGCTCGAGGCCGCCGCATGAACGGGGGCGACGGGCTCGCGTTTTGATGGCGACCCGTGCTCGCGTGATCATTGGTTGACGCCCCCCGCGCGGCGTCGCGCGATGATGCCGCGTCGTCTGCATCGTGCTAGGTTCTTCGTCGGAGGCCACCCGCATGCCGCGATTGAGTCCAAACGACGCGATGTTTCTGTACGGAGAGTCCGCCGAGACGATGATGCACGTCGCGTCGTTGTTGCCGTTCACGCCGGCGCCCGGGACCTCGCCCACCTTCCTGCGGGATCTCATCGAGGAGGTGCGCGCGACGACCACTCTCGAGCCGCCCTGGAATCTGAAGCTCAAGAGCGCGTTCTTGAAACACCCCCTCCCGGAGTGGGTCGAGGATCCCAAGGCCGACATCGACTACCACGCCAGGCGCTCAGCCCTGCCGTCACCCGGTGACGAGCGCGAGCTTGGCGTCCTCGTATCCCGGCTGCACGCCATCCCCATCGATTTTACTCGCCCTCCGTGGGAGACCCACCTCATCGAGGGGCTCAAGGGCGGCCGTTTTGCGCTCTACACCAAGATGCACCACGCCCTGATCGATGGCTTCACGGGTAACAAGATCCTGGCGCGGAGCTTCTCTCGTACTCCCGACGAACAAACACCGATCTTTTTCAACACCGGGCGGCCACGGCCGAGACCATCGGGTGGTCACCGATCGCCATGGGAGACGGCGCTGGGCAACCTGCGCTCACAGTTTGACGCAGCCGGCGAGGTCGCCAGCACGCTCCGCGATCTGATCCGTGGGCTCCGAAAGGGCGATCCGGAGCTATCCGGTCGCCTCCGTGCCCCACGCTCCATCCTCAACGGGCGCATCGGGCGCAACCGGCGTTTTGCCACCCAACAGTATGACCTTGCACGCGTAAAGGCGTTGGCCAAGGCGGCCCACGGTACGCTCAACGACGTCGTCCTCGCCATCTGCGCAGGCGGGTTACGCAAGTACTTGCTGGAGCGAAACGCCCTGCCCACGGACCCCCTCATCGCGATGCTCCCGGTGTCGGTCCGGGCGGCCGACGACGAGGGAGGCGGCAACGCGGTCGGCGCTATCCTGGCGTCCTTGGCCACCGACGAGCCCGATCCGCGCAAGCGCCTCGACACCATCATCGCTTCGACCACACGCGGCAAAGATCGGTTGCGCGGGCTGTCGCGCCAGGCGGTGATTCAACTGTCGGCGCTGACCATGGCTCCGTCTGGCGTTCAAACGGTCACCGGGACCCTGGGCCGGGTCCGCCCGCACTTCAACGTATGTATCTCCAACGTGCCTGGACCCCAACACCCGCTGTATTTCCGAGGGGCATACCTGGAGGCCGTGTTCCCGTTGTCGATCCCCATCCACGGCCAGGCCCTCAATATCACCTGTCAGAGCTACGACGGGAAGCTCAACTTCGGCTTCACGGGCTGCCGCGACAGCCTGCCGAGCATGCAGAATCTGGCCGTCTATACGGGCGAAGCTCTGGCAGAGCTCAGCCCGCTCCTGATGTAGCTTCACGCGGGCTCTGGCGCGAGTGGCGGCGCCGGTGCTTGCGATCACAAGCGCGGCGTTCGAGGATCACCGCGTCGGGTCTTCGGTGCGCGGCGGTCATCAGACGCGCGCGCTTGCCCTCCATGGCCGGCAGACCGTTGAGGAGCGGCGTAGGACGTGAGCGCGGTGGCGGGAAAACCAGGCCGTTCAGCCTTGCCGATTATCGGCTCTACCATCGCGAAGCTGGACTGGGGAGCCTGGTGGCCTTACGGTCGGGCACTGTTGAGGCTCTGTCCTCTGTCCTCTGTCCCAAAGGCACCTATGGCACGCTCACGACCAAGTATACAGAAGCGCATCCGCGAGAAGATCAAGGCGGAGAAGCGTCTCTTGAAGAGCCAGCGTAAGGCCGAGCGCGCTGAAATCGAGGGTGACGGGGACAACGATGGTCAAGCCGTCGACCCCGACGTTGACCCGGACATCGCCCACATCGTCCCCGGTCCCCAGAAACCACTCTGGTAAGGTCCGGTCTGACCCGGAGCGCGGCTGA
>JAAZYN010000608.1 GCA_014239625.1 Myxococcales bacterium
GTAGTCTTGAGCCGATTCATCGGTCGATTCAACTCACGCGCTGATGCCCCCACGTGCTCTACCAGCACGGCCATTGTGCGTGTAGGAACCATAAGCGGCGTCGACCCGGGTCCAGCGACCCGCCACGGCCGGCTCGGAGCTTGCCGAGAGGCCGGTGTGTGTGTGTCGAGCGCCTCGGGGGGCGAAAACCGGGCAACGACCACACCCGCCCCCGTGAACAGCGTGCCGAGACGCTGCGCGCTCGACCGCAAGGCGCACGTCGAGGACGCCGGGCCGTGTAGGTCCAGCCCCGCCTGCTGCCGGTCGGAGCATGGCCAGGCCGAGCGGAGACTCAGTGCAGCATCGCGAGCTGTGGCTCGGGCTCCCCGAAGTGACGCCGAACCACCTTGCTCGCGAAGTACGGCGGCGCTCTTGCCGGAGCCTTGCCCTGCAGCTCCGCACGCACCCCGAGCTTGCTGAGCAGACGGCGCAGGCTCCTCGGGCTGGTCAGGAAAGACTTTAGCTTCATGACGCCACCGCAGCCCGGGCAGCGGTGGTCGATGTCGAAGCTGCGGTTCAGAAGCTCGAGCCAGGGCCGCCATCTGGAGCGACGTCTCGGCCGCTCATGGCCGGCGGCCGCCTCCGCCTCCGGCTCCGTCACCGCCTCGGCGGGTGGCGGCGGTGGAACCACCAGCGGGCGCCAGCGGGCGGCGGGGGCGAGCACCCCGGCATACCGGACAGTATTGAAGTGCGGAGCAGGCACTGCAGCAGCGAGACGGCACAGCAGCGAAAGGGGGTCCAAATCGATGGCGATGGTGCCATCCGAGAAGGCACGTTTTAGGCTGATGCGCACCAGCCCGTCGTCGAGCAGCTCGAGACGCTGCTGTGACAGCGGCGGACGCAGCACATACTTGAGCAGGCGCTCCTTCCCTTGCGGATCGTCGCCGGCAGCCACCGTAGCAGCGTGCAGCGAAAAGCCTCCGTCCGTCGCGCACAGCGGTCCTGTCATGGTGGCTCCCCTGCCGCGGGCGAGACGAAGCGGGGAGCGCAAGCGGCGCTCGGGGCCCGCGGGCGCCTGGCCGCAGACCGCCGCCGCGGTGAGCTGTGCCAGCACCGGGTCTTGCTCGCCTGCGTCCGAGGCAAGCAACTCGACGTGATCCCTAATCGCGATGACCCCGCGGCGTGCCAGCAGGCGGAGCACCCGGCAGCGGATGGTGAGGAGCACCTCGGCCACGTCGATGGCAGCGAGGGCCGGGAGCTGTACGAAGCGCGGCGAGCCATCCGGCTGCTCGGCAAAGGCTCCGTCCAACGCGATGATGTGCAAGTGAGGATTGAGCCTCAGATCCGAGCTCGTCCGCTGCACGACGGTGACGGTGCCGCTCTGCAGCTTGGCCCGCTTGCGCTTCGTCGCCTCGGCAGCGGTCGAAGTGCGGGGCCCCACGTGCTCGCGCAGTGCCCGCTCGTAGAAGCCGAGCACCGCTGCGTTGACGACGCCTGAGACCTCGCTCAGCAACTTGGCGTCGAAGCCGAGCCGGGCGCGCAGCTCGAAAGGAAAGGTCAGCACCCACTGGCGCAGCGGCACGGCCTCCGGGAGCACGTGCTCGATCAGGTTGGCGGCCGTCTGCGCCATGCGCCGGCCGAAGCATGAAGGACAGAAGCCTCGACCCTTGCAGCTCAACGCGATCACCTTCGCCTCGGGGCAGTCCTCGCAGACCAAAAGCGCGGCCCCGCGGCACAGGACGCCGCAATCGAGGAACCGCTCCAGCTCCTGTCTGACGAAGCGCGGCAGCGGCGCAGCGGCGAAGCCATCCTCGACGGCCTGATAGAACGTCTCCACGTGGTCGCGTACCACCCGATAGAGCACGCTACCCTCGACCTCGCGGCGCCTGTAGGTGTAGCCAGCACCCAGCGTGCGAGCGGGGCGCGTCGAGGGCGTCGTGGTCGCTGTGGCAGCGGAGAGGATGCCAGGCACGCTTGGCGACTTCGCAAACCGCAGGCCAGGCGACTGGCCAGTAGCAAGTCATTGAAAGTAGCTACAATCTCATACGGACCTGGACGCCGTGGGGTGGCGGCCGCCACCTTCCCGCCGGCGGCCCGCCGCCCTCGGGAGCGACGATAAGACGCGTGCGGCAGCGCCACGGAGGTCGGCCGCGTGCCTGCGGAAGCGAGCCCTGCCGCCTGTTGCACGTTTGGTTGGAGGGCAAGCGAGCCCGTAAGAAGCAACGGCGCAGGCGGCGGCGGCGCGCGTGACCGTGGCGCATCTTTCCATCAACGCGGTCACGCAGCCGCCGCGTTGGCGGTGGCGCATAGTCTAAGATGAGCGTTCAGCCAACCCGACTGCGGGGGCTATGCGGCAGTGGGTCTGCTCGCTGCCCTGGAGCTGCGCCTGGCCGTCGACTGCGACGGCGCGCTGGTAATGGGCGCCTTCGTGCCCATGCAGTCACTGAGGGGCGTTCGCGAACCAATGGGAGCAACACCGAAGCTCACGAGAGAAGTCTCGAGCGCGCCATCCTTTTCTAGCGGCGCCCGCGCGCCTATTTCGCTCCTCCCAACAGGATGGCGCTGTTCGAGCATTCCGATGAAGCGGTTGCGGCTGCGCGCGACATGCGCGCGGCGAGCGACGCACTCGGAGGCACCCAGCCACTGCGGATCGGCATCGGCCTGCATACGGGTCCGCTCATGCTCGGCACCATCGGTGGTCAAGACCGTCTCGACACAGGTGTTGTGGGCGACGCCGTCAACACGGCCGCTCGCATCGAGAGCCTCACCAAGCAGTATGAGCAGCCGCTGCTATTCAGCGGCGCGAGCAAAGCCGCATGTCCTGAAGACCTCGAGTTCGTGGAAGTCGACCGAGTGGCGCCAAAGGGAAAACGGGAACAGGTCACCTTGTTCACCGTTTCCCACGCGGCTTGAGGGCTCTAGCTCTGCGCTGCCCGCGTGGATTGCTATTTGTGGAAGCGAGTGCCCCCGGCCCGCAACGTGGCATCTCCGGTTCATCGGATCTAGAACGGCTCATGCTTCGGCGTGTAGCGTTTGTCCTCGCCCTCGGCGTTGTCGCATCCTGGTCGACATGGGCCGCGACGCCGCGACTCGACCTCGCAATCGGCAAGCGGCCCTGGGGCGACCGACGACTACGCCGAGTCATTTCAGGAGGAGGTGCGCCGCCTGCCCGCGCACTCCTCCGTAAACTGCCGCTCCGACGCACGCAATTTTCCTGCGCGCCCGGCCGCCCATGCCGTG
>JAAZYN010000609.1:0-2784 GCA_014239625.1 Myxococcales bacterium
AGCGCCTGCCCATCCGAAGGTTGCAGCCGAAGTCTGGTGAGAAATGCGGGCTAGGTCTCCTCGGTTTCGCTCGGAGTGTCATGAACAATTCGGGCCCGGTGTGGGTAGGGTCTTGCTAAAATCATATCGTTTTTTTTCGAGAAGCTGAGGGGCGGGGTGACGGGCATAGATCGATTCTTTCGAACGCCAGCGACACCTCCGGGCACCTACGGATGAACAGTCACCAACCGTGGTTGAGAAGAAACATCCAGGAGATATCTCATGACGTATCGCACACTGCTGACCTCCTCTTCTGTCATCGTAGTCGCGGCCCTGAGCCTGTCGGCGCCAGCTCTTGCGGTCGCGTCTGCTGACGCGCGGCTCAAGGTCCATTGTGTTGGAGGCGACGGGAAGGCCACCAAGGCCATCGTGCTTACCGACCGCGGGACCATCACCCCTGAAAAGCAAGGGGCAGCCACCATTGTTGGGCTTGAACCGGGTAGGGACGTGCTCATCGAGTGCCGCGCCGAGCATAACCGTGTGAGCGTGCGACACCGCGTCGCTTCCCGAACACAGAGCGTCTACCTCACGCTCACACGGCGGAAGGCGGCGAAGACCGAGCGATCTGCCAAACGGAAGAAAGCTCGGAGGGGGCGGTGCACGGTGAAAGTGAGCGCGACGCCTTGGGCGAAATGCAGCGTCAATGGGAACGCTGCCAGAACGACAAGGTTTGTCGAGCAGCTGATGGGCCCGAAGGTCTACAAAGTGGTGTGCTCCCGCGGCGGCGTGAAGAAGACCAAGTCGTTCCGCTGCCGTCCCGGCAAGAGCAAGTCGCTACTGTTCACAATGAACTGACCCCAGTGTTCGGTCGCGCGGTCTCGCCATGGGAGGGCACCGAACCGCGAACCGCGAACCGCGCCCGCCACCGACGTGCGGCCTCGCCCCAGGGCGCCGTCGGGTGGCGTCACCGACCCTGCTGCGTTAGCGTTGGGCCATGCAGCAGCTTCGGCAGGAGTTCTTCGACGGCTACATCGGGCTGCACCCCGAGGAGGCGACCACGCTGGGGCTCACCGAGGGCGCCGAACGGCTGCGGGACCATCGCCCCGAGGCGCTCGACGCCGAACAACGCTGGCTGAGCGCGATGAAGGCGCGGCTCGACGCCCTGGACGAGGCGTCGCTGAGCGTGGACGAGCGTCTCGACCGGTTGTCCATGCAGCGCCTCGTCGACCACCACCTGCATGCGATGCCGTGGCTGTACCGCACCATCGACTTCTCGATGTATCCGTACGCGATGCTCGAGGTGCAGCTGTTGCACGCGGTCAGCGCCGAAGAGAAGGCGGTGGCCAGCCAGCGAGCGCGCCAGGTCCCGCGGTTTCTGGAGCAACAGGCGACCAACGTGGACGCGGCCATCGCGTCGCGCTTGCGGCTGCCCGACACCACGCTGCGCGACTTCTTCGTCTCGACGCAGCTCCCGGCGGCCATCGAGTCGCTGCGTTCGATGGGGTACGAGGATGCGGCCGCGGCGTACGAGAGACATGGCGCCTGGATGGCCGAGCTCGAGACCGCCGACATGCGCTCCATCGGACCGCAGGAGCTTCGCACGCGGCTGCGCCTGATGCTCGGCATCGAGGAGGAGCCCGAGGCGCTGGTGGCGCAGGCGGGGGAGGATCTCGCCGAGATCCAGGAGGACATCGTCCGCGTGGCAGCCGCTGCGGCTCCGAGACGAGCGATCCGGGATCTGTCCGGTGCCCGGCAGCTGGCGTTCGAGATGCAACAGGTCAAGCTCGACACCGACGACGTGATCGGGTTCTTTCGCGCTTATGTGACCCGGGCGACCGCGGTGGTGCGCGAGCAGCGCCTGTTCGACCTGCCTGACGACTACGTCATGGGGATCGACATCTTGCCGCGCAGCATGGCGCTGGCCGTCGCCGCTGGGAACTGGCCCGCGCCGCTCAAAGACCGGTCCAAGCTGGGACATTATCTGGTCGCTGCCGACCCGCAGCTGCATCTCGTGGCGTGGGCGGCGGACGGCGCGGTTCACGAGGGCCTGCCGGGCCACCACCTGCAGAGCTTCTTGTGGCAGCGTCGCTTCGCCGACGAGCCGGCGCCCGTCCGGTTCTTGGTCGTGCATGACCACGTCGCGATCCCACGCCATTTCTGGGCACCCATGCTGAACATCGAGGGCTGGGCGGTCTACGCCGAGGAGCTCATGCGCAAGGCGGGCTTCTTTACGCCCGACGAAGAGCTGTTCGTCTTGCTCGCCCACGCGGTCCGCGCTGCGCGCGTCGTCTGCGACATGTCGTTGGCCGCCGGTACGATGAGCCAGGACGAGGTTCAGCAGCTGCTCATGCGCGAGGCCTGCATGGCGCGCGGGGCTGCGTGGCTCGAAGCACGCCGGTACGCGCAGGCGCCGCTGCAGGCGTCGACCTATCACTTGGGCCGCAAGGCGATCGACGCGCTGGCGGCGGAGTCGGACGACCTGGCCGCCTTCCACGAGCGCTTCCTCAGCCTGGGGCCGGTCGATCCCCGCGCGTTGCTCCAGGACCCGCGACTGCGAGCCGGTTGACACCATTCGCGATGTTCAGCGGAGTCGAGCAAACGTGAGCGAGCGTCGTGGGTGGAACGTCCCGCCACGTCATCCCCGCTCGCGATCCAGGTGCCCACCAGTCAACACCCCGCGGGGCTCGTGGCTGTCGGTATCTGCTCGACGTAGCCGGCGAGGCGACACCAGCACACGTCGTCTGGGACGCACACCCGAGACAACCTGACGGCTCACAAACGCCTCAGCAGCGGCTTTCGGTCCTC
>JAAZYN010000609.1:2794-3215 GCA_014239625.1 Myxococcales bacterium
CGGAATCCCCCCTCACCGAAGCCAACCAGGCTCGCCAACGCGGGCCAAAATGAAGCTCGGAGGGTGACTCCCGGACGGATGCTGCCCTACACTACCTCACCCTCTTCTTGAAGATGCGCGCGCGGGCGTCGACCACGTCGAACCGATCGTTCACCGTGGTGAACTTCAAGCTCTCGTTGCTCCCGAGACAGAGAAATCCACCCCGCTCCAGGCTCTCGTAGAACAGCTCGAGCACGTGGTTCGTGAGCGCCTCGTTGAAGTAAATCAGCACGTTGCGGCACACGATCGCCTGCATCTTCCCGAACGAACGATCGGTGGCCAGGTTGTGTCGTGCGAACGTGACGCGGGCGCGCAAAGCAGCCTCCATGATGGCCGCCTCATAGCGAGCGTGATAGTGGGCGGACAGGGGCCCGAACCCGCC
>JAAZYN010000060.1 GCA_014239625.1 Myxococcales bacterium
GAGACCCTGGAGCTGCTGCGCGAGGTAGGCTCGCTCCGGATCGCCGACGCCGAGCGCCGCGACGTCGTGCGATATAACCGCGTGGGACTGGTCGTCGGCTTCACGGACGACCGGGGGGCCCGTTTTCGCGCCTTCGCCGAGGTCCGCAATGACTGCGAGATGTACAATGAACAGATCTCCCTGTTATGCAACATCGAGGGCGCCCGGCTGCTCCTGAGCAAGTCCGCTCATCCGGAGCTTCAGGCCGTGTATCGGGTCCACCCATCGCCCCCACCGGAGCGACTCGACCAACTGTCGGCGCTCATCAGCGCCTTGGCGCGCGCTCACGGCGAGCCGGAGCGACGCTGGGAGTGGCGGCGCGGACGCGGCCAGAGCCTGGCCGCCTACCTCCGTCAGCTGCCCCGCGAGGGCAGGCTCGGGCGCCTGTCGAGCGCCATCGAACGGGCCGCCCTGCTCACCAACCTCCGTTCGACGTTCGAGGCCGACCCCGGCGCCCACTATGGCGTAGGGGCCGAGGTGTACGCTCGATTCTCGTCGCCGATGCGCGAGATCGTGGGAATCTTCACCCACCGCGAGCTGCTCGATGTGCTGCAGGGAGCGCCTCGCGACGGCGCCGAGACGGCTCGAGATGACGAGGTCCGCGCGGCGGTCCTTCGCTCCGCCAACGCCTCGAAGGTGCGACAGAAGCGCATCACCAGCGCATGCAATAAGCTGGTCATCGATCACATCTTCAGCCGCGATCTCGACGTCCCCTTCAAGCGGCGCCCGCAGCACATGGGGACTATCCTCGGCGTCAAGAGCGACCGGCTGTATGTGCAGCTCGACACCCCCCCGATGGAGGTCAAACTCTACGCTCGAGACATCGCTCAGGTCACCGACAGCACACCCGCGCGCAGCGACGATCGGGTCGCCCTGGTCGGCGCCCACCGAGGCCGTGAGGTCCGTTGGCGGCTGGGCGATAGCGTCCGCGTTCGGGTCCTCGACTACCATAAGCGACGTCAGCGCTGGATGCTGGTCCCGGTCGGCACACCCTGAGTGACGAACGGGTCCGTCCGCAGCCTTTACGCCGGGGGATCCGCAGCGATGCCCAGCGCGAACTCGCTCCCGCCGCCGGCTCGACACGTGCGGGCGACGGCGTCACCAGCCGGCTCCGGTCCACGCCCGCCAGCGCGACGTTCGCCGCCTTGGTCTCGCTCGACGTGCCATGATGATCCGGGCTAACCGAAGATCGCGCGCTCTCTCTCGTAATCCCGGGTGACCTCGCGATCGAAGGCTTCCCACGCCTCCCTGGCCTGCGAGTGAGCATCGGCCAACGCCTCGCTATGCTCCACCGCCCGAGCCTCGCTCAGGATGGCGACGGTGAAGTCCAGAAGAGAGACTCGGAGCATGAAATACAGCCCCGTCACGGAGGCAAGGATCCCCAGCGTCGTGGGCACCCCCCGTCCGCCTTCAGACAGCAGGAGGACCAGGGTGAACAGGAGCGCGACCCCATAGCCGGCGAGCAACACGAGCAGCGGGGTGTCAAGCAACTCCGCCGTCTCATCCGGCTCCGTGGGCTTCCGCAGGTCCCCGGCGATCCTCAGCAGATGCAAAGGCGCGGCGGACAGCGCCAACATGCAGAGCAGCGCCAACACACCGCCGCCGTCCATGAAGAACAACATCAAGCTGGCGATAGTCAACGCGCTCTGCAGCGGTACAGCGACGGTGAGCATCCAACCGCCGACGCCAGATCGCGGAAACAGCAACTTGACGTCGATCGCGGTGCGCGTCACCGCGGGCCCGAGCACCACGAGGAGGGGCAGTAAAACCACCAGGTATGCGACGCGCCCGACGGAGCCGACGGAGAGGAAACACGCCAACAGGCTCGCACAACCAAAGACCAACAGGGCCCACGTCAGGGCTTTGCGCTCGCGGCGCCACAACGCCCAGTCGTTGGCAGCCCTGAAACCCATGAACGCCATGCCCCCCATCGCGACCAGGAACAACGTGAGCCCCACGATGCCGCCGGCCGTCAGGTGCGTCGCGTTGAGGATCAGCCCCACGAGATGAAAGAGCGCGCTCAGCCCCAAGCTCAGAAACCCGAGAAACAGAGCTGAACGGCGCGTGATGATAAACCGCTTGAAGACATCGTCGTTGACCGGCGGATCGCAGACCTCGAACCACCGCTCTTCATCGGCCAGTGACATCTCTAGCGGGTCGTCACTGAAGACACGACTGCAGTGAGCGACGAGCTGTTCTTTAATGCTCACCTCGGCCACCCGCACCGGCGGCGGCGGAGGCGGCGCGTTACCGGTCAGCTTGGGGCGCTCAGCCTCATCGCTGGTGTCTTCGATGATCGGGTTTTCGGCGCCCGCTACATCGAGGTCATACCCGTCGGACTTGTCATCAATACTCATGGCCGGACCATACGCGAACTCACGTTAAATTTCTGTCGGCGTCCAACGTCTCTGATCTTCGAGGGACGCGCAGAGAGTCCTCGCCGAGTCGGCATTCGGCGACAGCGCGTACCCTTCGAGGTCATCCTGCGATTAGGTCGTATAGTCGTTCACTACCGGTGCTTCACTGATCCCTCCAAGAGGTCCATATGTCCGACCGGCTCCAACGAGCGCTCCGCCTGATGACCGCGTTGTCGGCGCTCGCGTTCCTCTCCACCACGGTTGCCCAAGCCCAGCCTCCCGAGCCCAAGTCCGCGGCAGCGGGACTTCTGGACGGCCTGCGAGCCATCCACCTGGACGCCAAAAAACGCTTCGTCAAAAAACACTGCAGCGCCAAGAAGCTGTGTAGCTCGCCTGACGCCATCAAGCGCATGTTTCGCTTCAACTGGCCCGCCGCCAAGCGCATGATGCCAAAGTGCCTCAAGGGACCCAAACACGACAGGATCAACGTAACGCATATGTTTGGTGACGAGGCGAAGGACAGCGAGGTGAAGGTCTTCATTCAGTGCATCGAAGGGCAGCGCCCGCGGCCATACCGGATGCATAGAGAGGACGGCCGCTGGAGACTCGCCAACGTGTTCTGAACCCGCCCGCCGGGACGCTCACCGAGCGGTCTGCTCGACGACGCCCTCCGATGCACGCCGACGACCGCGCATAGCCCGGCGAGCCGCCAAGCGCGTTGTGCGGAGCGGGGCAGGTCATGGAGCGGCACACCCCGAGCTGGTGATCTCGGCGCGCCTTTCACAGCAGCGCCGGCCCGGCTCCGCCGGAGGACGGCTGCTTGGATGCGCCCCCTCAACGCCTCGCTTGACGGGTCCTCTGCGGGCACCGCCGCCGCAGCTCATCGACGAACGCTCCGATCTGTTTGGCCGAGCGGCCCGATTCATGCAAAAGGACGCGAGACTTCTGTCCCCGGGCTTGGCGCCGGCAGGCCTGTCGCGCGATCCGGCGAATCCGCGAGCTGCTCGTCCGCTGACCCCAACCATGTCCACCGAGCTCCCAGTGCATGTGAGCTCCCGTGCCGGCGTCGACGAGGCCGTGGTTCACCCAGGGGAGCAAGCGCCCCTGCCCCCCCGGGAGGCGAGCGACGGTGACGCCCCAGTGGTGGCCCGTAGTGCGGCGGATGAGCTGACGAAAGGCTCGAACGCTGTCGGCGATCTGGTCGCGTTGTCGCCACATCAGGTGCTTTCCGAGTCGAACCGCGTGGTTCATGCTGTGGAATCCAACCTCGTGCCCATCGGCGGCGAGACGATCCAGCAGGCGTCGCGTAGCGTCGGGGTCCTTGAAGAGGCTCCGAGTCAGCTGGCTCGCGACCAAAAAGAACACGGCCTTGACCCCGCCGTGGGCCTGCATGACGTCGAGCATGGCGGCGCCCATGCTCGGCCTGGGCCCGTCGTCGATGGTGAGCAGGACGCCAGACGGCCACCAGCTCGGTTGTCGGAGGTGGATGTCGGGCTGCCTACTCTCCGGCATGCCAAGACCAGCGTAGTGGCGCGCCAGATCCTTGCCCCCCGGGGCCACGAACTTCGCAGGCTTTCGAAGCCGACTCCACCCGACAACATCGGCCCAGTCATCGGGCGCCCGCAGCCTGGCCTGATCCCGCGCCAAGCGGCGCGCCAGAGCGGGGGCTTCGACCTCGAGATCGCTCAGCAACGCCGACCATCGCGCGGCCGTGGGGGTAGTCGGCGTGCGCGTTGACCACTCCGGGAGCGAAGGGATCGGGAGCCGATCGTCGACGACGAGTGGCTGGTCTCGAGGCACAAACGGCCGGCAGCGAGACCGAGACAGCCGCCTCAAGAGCGGATCGCGCTTCCCTTGGCCCATGCTGAGCCCGGCCCTGGCGAACATAATGCGACAGCCCCGGGGATCTGCGAACAGCCCCCAGGCCACCCGCAGCGCTTCAGGATCACTCAACGCCCCACGGCCTCCCCGCCACGACTCCCAGGCGGACAAGAGCTGCTGGCGCACCTCGTGAGCGAGCTCGGTGTTGCCATGAGTGCGCGTGATGAGGCGGACCGCAAACTCCCGACGCCGGTCACTGCCGACCTCCGCGGTCGCCCAGAGCCACCGCAGGTAACGGCTCTCGTGTTTCGGGTTCAGCCGCAGCCAACCCTCGAGCACATGCGGCGTCGCCTCGGGCGCTCCCCGCCCCGTCATCAGTGCCCACAAGAGGAGGTCGGCGCTGTGGCGGTCTCGCCACCAACCCAAGGTGCGCGCGGCCAAGGACAACACCACGGGATCCGTCGAGTCGCGAATGAGCTGCCGCAGCAGCGGCGCGGTCGAAGGCATCATCAATCGGGACGCGGCGACGATGCAGGTGGAGACCTCGGGCCCCCCCTCACCAAGGCAGCGCCGCACGATGCCGACCGCCGAACGAGACTTCTCGAGGGTGAACGCCTGCACCAGCGAGGCGCGACCCGCGCTATCGAGCGCGTCCCAACGGGCGCCAGCCGCATCCAACGAAGAAGCCGCCTGCACCCCTGGCGACACGATGATCAGTACCAGAGCCGCCGCCAACAGAGGTCGCTTCACGAACCAAGAACGGGCGCGGTGGTCGACCGTAACACCAGGACCCGCTGGCGCCTCGCTGGCATTCAGAGCAGATGCCGAAGCTCACCCTGGCCCGGAGCACTCGCGAAATCTGGTGACAAGCGCGGGCTACGTGTCGCAAGCGGTCTTCTCGCCGTCTTTACACAGCCGCGCTAGCGCGGCGCAGCCCTTCTTGTGGCCAGCCGCGCATCCCCGGCGATAGAACCTGGCGGCTGCGCGAGTGCTCTTGGAGACTCGGAGCCCCTTGATGTGCAGCAGACCCATATTGGTGCAGCCCGCGCCGTGCCCGTTGTTGCACGCCATATTGAATCGCGACCGCGCGCAGGCATAGTCGATGGGGACGCCTTTACCCGCGACACACATCTGACCGAGGGCGTTGCAAGCGCCCCAGTCCTTTGCCTGGCAGGCCGCCTTGAGGATGCGCGACGCCGTGGACGGGTCCTTGGCGACGCCGATACCCTTGACGTAGATGTGAGCGAGCAGGCGGCAAGCGTCCGTGCGGCCACCCTGGCAGCCTTTGAGCAGCACCCCGGCGGCCTTGGCTGGCGCTTTGGCGCCCCCTTTACCACCCAACATCAACTTGCCCAGCAGCGCACACGCCCCGGCCGAGCCGCCCTTGCACCCGGTCTTCAGCACCTTGCGCGCCATGACGTAGTCCGGTTTGGCGGCGGTCGCCAATGCCATGCCATACAGCCCGCACCCTCATGCTGAGCCGTAATCGCACGCCAGCTTGAAATAGGTCATGGCCCTGGCTGGGTCCGGCTTGCCGCGGGGATACGTGCCCTTGGCAGCCAACGCCCCCACCCCGCCGCAGGCGCGACCGTATTTGGCCGCGCAGCTGTCTCTCAACAGCGCCGCGGCTGCAGCCGTGTCCTTGGGCACACCATCGCCGGCGAGCATGAGCGCAGCCAGATCCGTACAGCCCACGTGGCTCCCCAATGAGCATGCACGTCTGAAGAAGGTCGCGGCGATGGTCGTGTCCGCCTTGGTCCCGTCACCGTCCTGATAGCGCAGCCCAGCTTCTGCGCAGGCCGCTGCGTCGGCCTTGTCCGCCTGACAGCGGCCGACGACCTCCTGGATGGCTGGGCGCCCCAACTCCGGCTTCGGGACCTCGATGGAGTCTGCACGGACATCGCTCGGCAAACTCACGACGCACAGCAACCCGAACAAACTGGCGAAGACTAATCCCAACGTTCGCGCGCCTGAGGCCCGCTCGTGACGACCCTCGACGACGCTGGCGGCGGCCCGCCGAGCGGGAATGGACGCTGCCCGTCCTACGCCCTCGGTCCTCGCCAGCGACACCGTTCTCCCGCCGATATCGAGCCGGATGCAAACGAACGCGGGAGACAGCCACTCCGAATAACTCATTCAACCACGATCACTCAACGACAGACGAACGGCAAGCTACAGGGCGACCACAACATGAAGCCCATTCGTACTGGCCGCAGGGTTACAAACCATGCTAGGATACCGCTTTGTCCAGTGGCGAACAGTCGGTCGTCCAGCGAGGAGCCACAAGGGTATCGCAACGTCCACGGACTCGAAGTTCTGTCCGGTCTGCGGGGAGTCTTACTCCTGCGATGCGGAGCAGTGTACCGAAGACGGCGCTCGTTTGCTGCTCGCCGCCGGAGAGGAGAATCTCGTAGGAGAGACCCTCGATGGCCGGTACGAGATTCGCGACATCCTCGGCGAAGGCGGCATGGGCATTGTCTACCTTGCACACCAGCCGACCATGGACCGCGACGTCGCTGTCAAAGTCCTTCATCCGTATTACTCGAAGGATAAAGAAGCGCTGCAGCGCTTCTTGCGGGAGGCGCGGGCCGCGAGCCGGCTTCGGCACCCGAACACCATCCGAGTCTTCGACTTCGGACAAACCGCCGACGGGCTGCTCTATATGGTCCTGGAGATCCTCCGGGGACGAGCGCTGGCGGAGATCATCGATAACGATGGCCGCGTGCATTACGACGACGCCATCGACATCGCCATCCAGATCTGCGACGCGCTGTCGGAGGCTCATGAGCAGGGGATCGTCCACCGGGACCTGAAGCCCGACAACATTCACATCGAGCAGGCCCACGGCCGACCCAATCATGTGAAGCTGCTGGATTTCGGCATCGCCCGGATGGAGTCCGACGTCCGCGCAACACAGACCGGCGCCATCGTAGGGACACCGACCTACATGAGCCCCGAACAGGCGACCGGCGCTGCCGCGGTGGACGGGCGCGCGGACATCTACGCGCTGGGATGCATCATGTATGAGATGCTCACCGGCACGGTGGCGTTCCAGGGAGCGACCCCGCTCGAGGTGCTGGTCAAACATCTCAACGAGGCCCCACCTCCCGTGTCACAGGAGGTCCGGGCGCAGGTGCCGGACGCTCTGCTAGCGCTGGTGGAGCGAACCATGTCCAAGCGCGCGGAGCACCGCTACGAGAACTGCGAGGCCCTGCGCGATGCCCTGATCTCGTGCCAGAGCGCGCCCCTGGAGGCGGAGGAGGCGGGGGCCTCCCCACCTCTGTCGAGCCAGGCCAGCGCGGAGGGTGAACTGACCCTCCCGATGGTGGGCGGTCAGAGCGGCGCCGCCGGGGCCTTTCCCATGGCCGTGACCCAGCGACCCAACACGGTCCCCGGCCGGGTGGTCCGGCGGGCCTCCGATATCGAGATACCGGCCGTAGGAGAGACCGGCGATGGCCCTCACGGTGCTCACAACGTTCGAGGACCAACCCCTGATCGCGCGGGCACCACCGCGGACCTGTTCCCCATGGGTATCGGCCAGGAGCGGCTCCCGACAGCTCCAGAGGTAGACAGGCCGCCACCGAACGGTCCAAAGGTGGCCGCGCAGGGCGCCGGTGCCCACCCCACTCCGGGACCGGGTCGCCCCAAGCCCCATTACGCCTCCGCGACGTCGCAAGCCACTCAGGCGGCTAGCGACACGCGCCTTCGCCCGGCCAATATCCCGCTCGAGCGGGCCAGCGGGACCGGTCAGCGCTACGAGCTCCTGATGTCCGGACCAGAACGCGGCGTGCTTCATTGCCTCGACGGTCAAGTGCCGAGAGTCGGGGCGCGTTTCGAGCTCGTCGGCAATGACGTCGCCCTGCGCCACGTGCAGCTGACCGTCGAGGTGGTGGGCACGGAGCAAACCGCCGGCATGCCGTGGGTCAACGTGCAGTGGATCCAGCTCGCGGCCAGCACCGCCCGCCAGATGCTCAACGCGTTCCAGAAGCTCCTGGACGAGTCGATTCACATCCCCAGCGGCTACGAGCAGCTGACCTCCGACCTGTGGTTGGCTTACGCCCCTCAATCAAAGCGCTTCTCGGCTATTCCGACGCCGATGCGAGAGACCCGGCGCCAACGTCAATCATCCAGACGCCTCCGAGCGCTCAGGCCACGACGTGTGCTGGAGATCAGCAGCAAAAAGGGGATCAAGGAGTGACCTGCTGACGACGAGGGAGGCTGCGGACGACGCCCCCGCTGGGCGGCTCGTGGGCCCGGTGGCGACCAAACCCGGGACCGGCTCGTCCCGAGTGGTCAGGGTGTCGCTCCTCGAGCATACTCCGCGCATGCTCAAACGCGCCGCCACCGCCTTGCTCGCTGCGTGCATGTGTCTGGCCGCCCTGGCGGCGTCTGCCAGGGCGGACGGGAGCGCCAACGTGCAAGCGGACTTCTTCGAGCCGCATTATGGCCAAAGCACCGCCGTACTGAACCTTCCCACGTCGACACCCATCGCCCACCTTCGGCCCACCTTCGGGGCGTTCTATCATCTGGCCGACGGGCTGCTGAAACAGCGGGTTCTGAACGCGGACGGCGGCGAGGCGACCACCACGGTCCTGGGGATGTCGCACAAGCTCGCCATCTCGGCAGGTCTTGGGCTGGCCGGGTGGATCGACGTTGGGGTGACGATCCCGCTGGTCATATCGCAAGACATCGCCCGGGCCGAGTCGCTCCCCACCCAGCAAAGCCGGGGCGCGTTCAGCGTGCAAGATGTCCGCGTCGGCCTGCGCGCGCGACTCATGGAGCCCGAAGCGACCGGGCTCGGGCTGGCGCTGGGGTTGATGACGTTCATCCCCACCGGGGACCCCGACGCGTTCACCACCGATCAGGCCGTCCGTCTCGAACCAAAGATCATCGTCGATTGGCGCGACGGCGACCTCGGGTTGACCGTCGGCCTCAACCTCAGCGTCCACGTGCGGCCTCGGCGACAACTGCACAACCTGGTCAACGGGGACAGCTTTCGCTGGGGGATGTTTGTCGACATTGAGCTGGGCACCGAACAGCTGCACCTGCTGACGTCGATCTTCGGGTCCGTGGGTTTCGAAGACAACCTGGACCCCAGCAACCTGAGCGACACCGTGGGAGATATCTTCAACAAACCGGTCGAGGTCGTCGCGGCGGTGCGCTATTGGCTGCCGGACGAGCATGTGGTCATCCAGCTGGGCGGTGGCGCTGGCTTGACCCAGGGTCTGGGCGCCCCGACGTGGCGGCTGTTGGCGGGGATCGACTATTCGCCACAGGATCGAGACGCGGACGACGACGGGGTCACTGACTCCGCTGACGCGTGCCCCAAGCGCCCTGAGGACAAAGACGGCTTCGAGGACGCCGACGGCTGCCCAGACCCGGACAACGACGCCGACGGGGTCCTGGATACCGATGATCGGTGCCCGACGGTGGCAGAGGACATGGACCGCTTCCAAGACACGGACGGCTGCCCGGAGTTCGATAATGACGGTGATGGGCACAAAGACAGCGATGACCGTTGCCCGCTGGCGGCCGAAGACGCCGACGGGTTCCAGGACGCCGACGGCTGCCCCGACCCCGACAACGACGCCGACGGGATCGCCGACGGCGACGACACGTGCCCAGAGGTCGCTGAAGATACCGACGGGTTCCAAGACGCGGACGGCTGCCCGGATCCCGACAACGACGCCGACGGGATCGCCGACTCACAGGACACCTGCCCCGACACGCCCGAGAACGCTAACGGCTACCAAGATGAGGACGGCTGCCCAGACGACCCGAAGGCAAGAGTCCACATCACCAAGGACCGAGTCGCCATCGCCGGCAGGGTGAACTTCGCCACCGGCAAGGCCAGGTTGAAAGGCAAGCGCACCTTCGCCCTGCTCGACGAGGTCGCCCAGGTGCTCTTGGCACACCCGCAGATCGCCAAGATTCGGGTCGAAGGACACACCGACGACCGGGGAAACGAGGCGAGTAACATGCGCCTGTCCGACAGACGAGCTGCGGCCGTGCGCGGCTACTTGATCTCCAAGGGGGTCGCCGCCCACCGAATGGTCAGCCAAGGTTTTGGCGAGTCGCGTCCCAAAGCGCCCAACACGAGCCACCGAAACCGCGCCAAAAACCGGAGGACCGAGTTCTTCATCCTCGAGATCAACCGACGGCCTGTAAGGTAGCCGCTCAGCGCCGGAGGACATAGCGCCCCGCGCGGTCATCGACCACCCGCGGAGGCACCCCCGTCAGCGTGAACGCCCGATATCCTTGTTCGAGCTGCTTCCAGAAGGTCGACAACCTGGGCTCCCGGCGGGCTGCGCGGCGGGTGACCGCCACACATCGCTTGGTGCTCAGCCGGCACGGAAAGATGTGTACCGGAATGGTCGCCTGCCCGCGATCGCGTGCGAACACCGCGGCGAGATAGACGTCCCGAATGACAGCGTCGGTCATCGGCAGACACCCGATGGTGACGCAGTCACCGTGGATGAAGATGTCGCCACCGGCCGGAACATGTGGGGCCTTGTGTTTGAGATCCACCCGGTTGGGGTAATTCAGCCCCAAAGAGAGATGGTAGCGACTCCAGGGATTGAACCGGTCGATGTGATAGAAGCCCTCCGGGACCTGGCCGTCGCCCTCCCGACGCTTGGGCCCCAAGACGCCGCTCGCGGCGCAGATGCCGTGCCGCATCACGAGAACCCAGCGCGTCCCCTTTCGTGGCGCCGCCCAGACCTCCAGCACGGCCTCGTGCTTGAAAGCGCGCAGAAAGATGCCCTTGGTCGGCCACGCAGCCCCCGCACGCTTGAACTGGGCTCGCACCGCAGCGCCCCGCTGTGCCATGGCTCGCGCCACGCGGGGGGGCTTCACCGCGCGATCCAGGGAGGGTCCGGCGTGAACCGGCGAGGCGAGGACGCTCGAGGCGAAGGCTATGATGATCGTGATGGCGGGCCGCATGGCCCCTGTGACGTCTGACAGCCGTCGAATGTTCCCGACAAGGCCACCGCCGGGGCTTTAGCCCGGATAATTCATGGCCCTTCGGCTGCAACCGGCGGATCCGCAGCGCTGACGGGTGCGTACT
>JAAZYN010000610.1 GCA_014239625.1 Myxococcales bacterium
GCCCGAGGCGCCTCCCACGCGCGTAGCGGCCCCATCCGTGGTGCCGGCAGGGCGGGCCTATTCACGGTCAGGCGAGACCGTTGAGATCGACGACGAGCCTGCCGTGCGGGCACCGAACCCACCCACGCCGTCCCCGGGCCCCGCGTCCAGGCCGACCCCGTCAGCGGTCTCCGTCCGGCCTGGTGGCGGCGCCGAGGCTCCGGTCAACGATCCGACGGCGGCCCTCAAGGCGCGTCTCGCCGGCAAGGTGGAGAAGCTCTTCCTGGTGGTGCTGTGTCCGTCTTGCGAGGGGAAGAACCGCACCCAGCTAGACCGTCTGAGGAGCGCTGTCCCGCGCTGCGGAAAATGCGGCAGTGATCTGACTCGGCACCGTTGAGCCGGTTCATCGCACTCATCGGGCTTACCGCGCTGTCATCGCTTGGCTGCGGCGAACCTGTCGACGGTCGGCCCGCGCTCTGCAAGCGGTATGCCTCAGCCGTCGTCCACTGCGCAGCCGAGGTGGACGACGACGACGACGACGACGTCTGGGCCGAGGCCCGCGGGAGAGTGGCTCGGGATCGCAGAGCGTCACACCTGTACGCTGGCTGTCTGTCGCGGCTGAGCCGGGTGGATGCTCTCGATCGGATGCTGAGCTGCGCCGCCGGGGATGAGCCGCCAAGCTGCGCCGACTTCGAGGAGTGCCGAAAGCGTGTGGCAGATCGGGTCGACGCCGCAACGCTCCAACAGCTGACCGAGGCGGGCGATGTTCAATCCATCGTGGTGTTGTGCGAGTCGCACAAGACTATGCCCGGGTGCGCCGACGCAAAGACGCAGCTCATGAATGACACGGTGGAGCGAGCCCTCCCTGCGGTGCGAGACGGAACCAGCGACGCGCCGCCCTCGTCGCTCTGTTTCGAAGCCAGAGCCCTGGCGCGAAGCATCGACCCGCTCCCGCCCGGGACCATGGCGACGATCCAGCGCGCCTGCGCGGAGGCCTCGGCCGGGCTTCACGTGCGCAAGGCCCTCGAGCAGGTGTCCCGGTTCAGGAAGACCGCGGCCGACACCATGCCCTATCGGTGCAAGACCGTCATCGCCGAGCTTGGTCGGATCAAGGATAGCCCGTGGGCGCGAGACGCAAAGCGCATGCTGGTCGGCACCTGCTACCTGGATCTAGGCACGTCGGTCCTGGAGAAGCGCTTGGCGAAGGTGACGACGTGCGACGCTGTGGTGCGGGGGCTCATCGGGGCGATCCGCACCCACAAGCTAAAGAGCGACGCGCTGACTCCGCTCTACCACTCGGCGCTCAAGCTGTGTCCGCTCAGCCCTGTCCGACCCTCAGCTGGAGGCGCTGCCGCACGCCCCGAAAGCGGTTCGAGAGCACCCACAAGACGAGGTCCCGCAGCTTCTCGTCGACGTTGAGCAGGGAGCGCTCCGGGAGCTCGGCCCGCAGGACCTCGGCGCTCAGGGCGATATCGTTGCAGGCTACGACGCCGGCGTGGTTGGCGGTCATCTCGACTAGCCGCCGCCACGCGTCGATGTCGGGGAGCTGAGGGAGGTCCAACAGCCCTGGCACCAGCCGTGCCAGCCGCACGCGCGCCAGCGGCTCGAGGCTGTGATCGAGCTCCTGGCGCAGCATCGAGACCTGTTCGGCGTAGGCCTGGCGGGCCTCGGGCTGCAGACTGGGCGGGAGCCACACCCGCGCGTCTGGCGAGACGACGCTGCGCGCCGCGAGCAGCAGCAGCTCCAGCTGCTCTTCGTCGTACAGCGCGCCCATGACGTGCCACGGGTGAAGCAACGTAACGAACTTACCGAGCACGAACGCGAGTCGACGTTCGTCGCGCATCGCCACGATGTCCGGGCCGACTTTCAGGGCCAGCGGCATGATGGGGAGCACCTGCACGCCGGTCATGTTCGGGTCCAGGTACACCTCGGGGGTGCCGATCCCGAGCTGTCGGCACACGCGCTCCAGCGCCCCGGCGAACACTCCCCGGCTCGGCGCGCGGTCTCGGCGACGCAGCTGGAAGTCCTTGGCGGTGTGGGTTTGCAGGTTGGGGCCCAGGCTGGTGTAGATGATGCCGAAGACCTGTCCCAGGCGCGGCGCCTCGGGTGGGCCCACCACGAGCTGTCGCCACACCTCCTCGTCCATGGCTGGGCCCTTGGGCTGCGGTCCGCGGCGCTGCGAGAGGTAGTAGTCGCGCTCCGCCGCCGACGCTTTGTCGAAGGCGACCAACAGGCTCGCTACGAGCCAGGCGCGATCGACGTCGCCCAGCCGATCGTACAACCTCACCAGCGCGCTGTAGCTGTCAAAGTCGCCTTGGTGGACCTTGAGACGCAGGCGGTATTGCTCGGCCGCTTTTTCGAGCTGCCCCTGCTCCTCATAGAGGATCAACAGCTGCTCGCGCACCGTCTCGTCTCGGGGGCGGAGCTTGAAGGCGGCCTCGAAGGTGTCGGTGGCCATCTTGACCTCGTCGAGCTCGGTCAACAGGAGGCGCCCGAGCTTCTTGTAGAGCGTCGCCAACACGGTGGTGGCGTTGTCGTACTTGGAGCCGCTCTTTTTGACCCGCAGGATCATGCGCTCGTAGCATTTCGCCAGCGCCGCCCAGCGCTCGCTGGCGGTCAGCTGGTCCTCGATGGCCGTGAACGCCTTCACCTTCGCCGGGTCGTAGTCGAGCGCCAGGTTGAGGTATTTGACGGACTGCTCCACATCTGCGAGCGCGTCGCGGTAGAGCACCCCCACGGACATCGCGTAGACGGCTTTCTTTTTGGGCGACTGCTCGGCGTCTACGAGCTGACCCAGAAAGCGGATGGCCTCCTCGAAGTTCTTTCCCTCGACATGGATCTGCACCAGGTGGAGCAGCGGCGCCTTGGAGAACGTGCCGTAGTCGAGGGCCTTGTTGTAGGCGGCTGCGGCTGCCTGGGTGTAGCCGAGGCGGGTGCGGTGCACGTCACCGATCTGCATCTGGAGCATGAACTGCTCCATGGGCGTCGTGACCGCGTTGAGCAGCAGCTGTTTGAGCTCGATCACCGCGGGCCAGTTCTCGGCCTGCTCCATCGCCTCGATCTGGGCTCGAAGGTGCTCCGGCGAGTCACCCACACCGGCGCCGGGCAGGGTGTCTCGACCTTCGTCTCGGCTGCCCGGAAGTCGCGGCGGCTGGGGCGTAGCAGAGACAGTCGGCCGAGAGCCCGCCGTGGACGCCCTCAGCATCTTGCGTTCGGCGTCGAGCCTGCG
>JAAZYN010000611.1 GCA_014239625.1 Myxococcales bacterium
GGCAGCGCGGACATACTTCTTGCTGGGTCGCTTCGCTCATGACCGGAGACGCTGCCACCACCTCCAGTGTCCGTCAACTGCGATTAAGGTAACGTTCGGACTGGACGAAAGGCGGGTCCGTCGCAATAGTCCGGCCTGATGGTTGTCTTCTGGATCATCTTCTTCGCCATCGTGTTGGTGCTACTGGCTTTGGACCTGGGTGTCTTTAACCGGGAACAGCACGCGGTAGGCATGCGTGAAGCCATCGGCTGGACGATCCTGTGGATCTGCGTGTCGATGGTCTTCAATGGCTTTGTGTGGCTCGCGTACCACCACCATTGGTTCGACGCCGGGCTCGACGTCACCGGCGACGGTGTCCGAGTGGTCAAGACAGGCGCCGAAGCAGCGGTGGAGTTCTTTACGGGGTATCTGCTCGAGAAGTCTCTGTCGGTAGACAACATCTTCGTGATCGCGCTGGTCTTCGGCTTCTTCAAGGTGCCCTCGGACTATCAACACCGGGTGTTGTTTTGGGGGATCCTGGGAGCGATCGTGTTCCGTGGTGTGCTCATCGGGGTCGGCGCGATCCTGGTCAAGCAATACACGTGGACCTTCTACATCTTCGGCGCGATCTTGTTCTACGCGGCCCTCAAGATGGTGTGGGGCGGCGACGAGGATGCCGATCCAGAACAGAGCTGGATGTTCAAGGCGGCCAAGCGGCTGCTCCCGATCAAGTCGGGCTTTTTCGGACCCAGGTTTGTGATCGTGGAGGACGGCAAGCGTTACTTCACGACGCTGTTCGTCGTCCTGTTGGTCATCGAGGCCACCGACGTCATCTTTGCGTTCGACTCCATCCCGGCGATCTTCGGGGTGACCACCGACCCGTTCATCGTCATGACGTCCAACATCTTCGCGATCCTGGGCCTGCGGGCGATGTACTTCGTGCTGGCGGGGATGATCGACCGGTTCCATTACCTGACCTACGCGCTGGCCCTCGTGCTGGCCTTCGTGGCGGTCAAGCTGATCCTCCACAACTTCTATCACATCCCGAACACGGTCTCTCTGGCGGTCATCGTGGTCGTCTTGACGGTCGGGGTGGTGGCGTCGATCCGCGCGCCGATACCCTCCTCTCCGGGGGGCGCAGAGGACGCAGCGCCGGGTGGAGCGCCAGACTGAGCGGCGCCGCCGCCGCCCCATCGGCGGTCACAGCGCGCGGGCTCGAGGAGAGAGGCCCTACGCAGGGGCTGAGCGGTGTGCCCGGTTGCGTTGGGCCATCGTCACCGCTTGAGGGTGACCTTGACCACTCCCCCCCGGGCGGTAGCCACCTTCTGCACGAAGTCTCTGAACGTCGGATACGCCTCGGGCTTGACGCTGGAGGCCGTCAGGACCAGCTCTTCGTCGACCGTGACCGTCTCTCCACTGACGCGCACCGCGAGCCTGAAGCGCCCGAAGGGGCTCTTTAGGGAGACGCTGCTCGGCGCCCGGCTGACGGTCGCGCCGGCAGGCAGCCGCAACGTGTTGCTGGTCCGCTCGGTGACCGGGTAATCCAGCACGAGGGGCTGCAGCCGCTCTCCGTACTTGCCGAATCGATCCAAGATTGCGTCGGGTGACGGGTCCAGTGGTACATCCAGGCCGCTGGCCGTGGGCCTTGCATAGCTCGGCACCGTCGCCTCGAGCGCGATGGTCACCGGTTTTCCGAGGGCGTCCAGGTTGGTGAAACTCGACTGCGTCAGCGTGGCGCCTCTGAAGTGGCGTGCCACGAGAGCCCCCAGCCGCTCGGTCCGCCGCGAGGCGTCGTGGAACCTCCGCCGCACCTGCGGGGCCTGGGTGCCCGAGATGGTCTCCAGGCCTTTGAGCGTCGCGGACCCATCCCGCGCCAAGGTGATCGTCGACGTGCCGAGCAGCAGGTTCTCCGACGCGGGGCGATAGGGCAGCCGCGTCAGCACTGGCGCGCCGGCGTCGCGGCGCATGTCTACGCGCAGGATCATGGCGCCCTGGTCCAGGGCGGGGACCTCCCCCAGCCCTGCGAACTCGCTGGTGCCGTCGATATAGGTGTCCAGCGCTGGGACGTAGGCGATGGCGTGGTTGAACGCCCACAGCGTGGCCAGTTTTCCCTCGAGGCGGCCGAGATCGCGGGTGCGCACCAACACGAACTCGGCCGGAACACCGACCTCGCCGAGCAACGCGATCAGCAGCGACGCCTTATCCTTGCAGTCGCCGTATGCGCGCTCGACGACCTGCGTGACGCGGTAAGGCTTGAACCCGTGGATGCCAAACTCGATGCCGACGTAGCGGGTGTTGCGGACCACCCAGCTCTGGATCGCCGCGACTCTGTCGCGAAGCGTCGTCTTACCCGCGACGAGTGAACGAGCGAGCCGCCGCAGCTTGGGAGACAGGGTCAGCTGTGGCTTGACCAGCTCCCGATACCAGTCGGCCAGGTCTTTCCAGCTGTCGTAGGTCGACACGTTGGCGTACCACGCGATGTCGCCGTACCCTGGCATGGCGCGCTCTACTGGGATGGCGGGGACCTCGCGGATGTCCCAGGTGAGGGTCTGTCGGGCCGTCTGCGCGTCGGACTTTCGGGCGGGCGCCTTGACGCCCTTGGCGTGGGCGTAAAGCGTCCGGCTGGCGGGCGCGTCGACCATGCGGATCACGCGCTGCTTGTCGTGGGCGTTCTGGATGGGGAAGAACACCCCGAAGAAGGACCCGAAGAGGTTTCGGTCGCCGATCTCGTCGCTGGTGATCTGGACGTGCACCACGTCGTCGACGCGCAGGTTGACGAACTGTATGACGCGGTAGGCGCCCAGCGTGTAGACTCCATTCTGTTTGCCCCTGGGGCGCCGCGTGTCGATGGCTTTGGGCCGCGAGCGAGTCCCATCCGCGTGGATGACCTCCGCCTGCACGATCTGGAGGCGCTCCTCGCCTGGCGTGAAAGAAAACGACATCGTCTCGAAGCGCTCCGTCGCCGACGCTGAGTCGATCCAGATGACGCGCTGATCGAAGCGTGAGCTCAGCCCGTTGTCGTGGACCCGGACGACCTGCTTGTCGAGCAGGAAGACCGCCCCAGTGTGGGATGGGGGCTCGCCATCGGCCCCTTTGATGATGGCCTCGATGGGCTCGGCGAAGCGCTGCGCCAGGGACCGCTTGGAGACCAGCCCTCGTCGGCGCTCAGCCAGCTGCTGATTTTGTGGCTTGAGCTCCAGCGCTCGGTCAAATGCGGCCACCGCGCC
>JAAZYN010000612.1 GCA_014239625.1 Myxococcales bacterium
CGAGCCCGACATGACGGCGCCGCTGACGGTGGGCAGCAGGCCACCGAGGGAGTGAGCGAAGGCGTTGGAGAATCCGGTGGTCCACGGGCACAGACTCGGGGCCGCGGCGAATTGGCCGGCCAGGTCGACGGTGCTCTGGGCGAGGCCTGGGCTCCGCCCGCAGACCGTCGCCGCCCCGGCGCCGTACGGTGTCGGCAGCAGCGGCGGGCAGTCGAAGCCGGTCTCGGTGATAGCGTAGGCGCAGAGGGGGTGGGCGCCGATATCCACATAGGCCCCCGACGTCGACGAGCCACAGATCTCCAGCCGCCCTTGGGCGATCGTCGAAGGCGACAGCGCGGTGGTCGCGCACATGTCGAAGGGCTTCGCCACCCGCCGCACCGGATGGGTCGCGGGGCAGGGCGTGAAGCCGGTCTCGGTGATGAAGACGGCGCACAGACTTCGGTCGGCGGCGGCTACCATCTGGCTGCCGGGCCCGCAGTGCGCCGAGCCGATGGCGAGGGCCCCGAGCGGCGTCAGTGAAGGACCGCCACACACGCCGGCGTCACCGATGGCGATCTGTCGCGTCAGATGGGGCGGGCAGTGGAAGCCGGTCTCGGTGATGAACACGCAGCCGCTCGCGCCACTGGTCGCGAGGTGGCCACCGTCGCCGCAGCTGGCAGCCGCGGCCGCCTCGGCGGAGGTGGCGTCGGCCTCGCCGCAGACGGTCCAGTCTCCGACCTGGGACGAGCCGAGGAGAAACGGTGGGCAGCTGAAGCCCGTCTCGGTGATGAACACGCACGAGGTCCCAGCCTCGGTAAACACCGCCGCCCCGCCCTCGCAGCCGCTGCTCACCAGCGCCTCGAGCTCATCAGCCTGGAGCCCGTCGTGCGTAGCGCACACCGCGACATCGTCGACTTCGGTGCCGTAGGGCAACAGCGCCGGGCAGTGGCTGTCGGCCTTGTCGGCGGGCGTCAGACAGGCCACCACGTCGTCCGTCATGACGGCGACGGCGTCGGGGCGACATACGTCACTCGCCAACATCCGGCGAAACGTCGCCTCATCGAGGCTGACCGCCGCGCAGAGGCGGAGGCGACCCCACGTGGACGCGACCGGCGCGCTCGGCGGACAATCGACCAGCGGGTCGGCCGTCGACAGACAGGCCGGCGCGCCACCGTGGGATGTCTCGACGCCTCCGCAGGCGAATGCCGCCTCAGAGTCCGGGTCCTGGCAGCCGCCCGCCCACCCACTCAGGGCACAGAGGAGGGCGCCGATGAGCGCCCGGTCAGTCCGTGTCATCATGGACGCCTCTTCGGTTCGCGCGCTCTGCGGCCAGGTCGGACTGGAGGACCCGCTTGAGCAGCTCGTGTGGCGACCAAAGGATCGACAAGCTGATGCGCTCGACGTCGCCGTCCTTCAAGTCTTGAGCCTCGGTGTCCAGCCGCCGCAGCGCCTCCCACAGGACCTCGTCGTAGAGTGCCCGGAGCCTCCCGATGGCTTGGCGCGGCACTCGAAAGTCCAAGGTGCGTGCGAAGGACCGCGTGTCGCCGCTGCGAAGAAAGCGGGAGAACACGGTGTTGGCCAGGTTGCTCGTGAGGTTCGACAGGCCGTCGACCCGCGCGGCGATCATGTCCGTCACCAGGCGGTGCTCGCTGGTGACCACCTCGAACCGCTCCGCGCGATCGGGGTTGGGGCGTATACGACCCTGCTCGCACAGCAGATCGATGGCCTCGTCGATGGCGCCGTCGTCTACGTCGGGCAGCGTCTGCTTGATGCGGGCGCCGCTGAGCGGGCCCGCCCAGAGCATGAACTCGATGCGGCGCGGAAGCTCGTGAGCGGCCTCATCGGGCAGAAAGTTGCGTTTGAGCTGGCTCGACAGTTGAGCCACCTTGCGCATACTGAGATTGAGCCGCTCGGAGGTCTCTCGCATCTTGAGACCCTGATGGCGAGCTTCGTGGAAGTAGGCCAGCTGCACCCACCGCGTGAGCTCCTTGGACGGGATTCGAAACGTATAGGCAAGTCTCACCGCAGGCGCCAGCAGGGCGTACACGAGCCGGTTGAGGACCTCTGGCGGGAGGGGGGCGACGCTGGTGTCTTCGTTGGGCATGGCCACCCCAGGGTGCCTCTCCCGTGGCCGCAGCGCAACGATATATGCAAAAAACAACATAAATGCGCTTATGCCAACATACGCGATACGATCACCGACGCGAGCTCGGGGCCGTCGGCGCGCGGCTTTTTGCCCTCTCGGAGGGGAGCTCTCGGTGGCTGTTGCCCCTCTCCAGCCGCCGCCGCGGGGACGCGCTGTCTCTTCGCCTTCTGTCGCCGCAGCTCGCGATGTTGCACCTCCATCGGCGAGGGATTGAGCGTCGCGTGATCCGTCTTGTGCGCCCCGGACACCGCCGTGTTCCCGTCGTCGTCGTTGTCCACCGCGAGCCGATTTCGCTCCACGCCCTGACCGACGTCGGCCGCTCTCTGCGCCCTTCTGTTGAGCCCCTCCGGCCTTTTGAGGGCGGCCGTGACCCTCACGCTGGCCGGTGACACCACCTTCGTCGTCGCCGCATGGCGCGCCGACCTCAACACCAGCGCGACGGAGCCGCCTTTGACCCGGAACCCCTCGACGTCCCAAAGACTCCCGGCGCAGACCACGGCTTGGCCCACGTACTCGTGAAGCTCATTTTTTTCGGTGGTCAACAGCGCAGCCCGCCGTTGGCCGAGGGGAAACTGGTACCGTCTCGCGTCGGCGCGCCCGTACTTGCGGACGGTCAGATAGTTGCGCACCACTCCACGCCCGACGATCTCCCAGACGCTCCCTCCAATGTTCAACAGCTCGTTGTCCAGCACGCGCTGTGGTGGTCGGCGTCCGGTGGGGGTGGCGCTGGCGATCCGTGGCAGCACCCACGATGGCGTGGTGACCGCGGTGCAGCTCGTGAGGTTCGTCCGCGGTGAGGGCCCGACCCTGTAGATCGTCGTTGCTTGGACGGCGCGAGCCTCGATGACTCTGACCAGCCCCGGTCCGGCGATGCCGCCCACCTTGCCGAGCGTCGTCGTACGTCCGTAGCGATCGATACGGGAGACGAACTCGACGACGCTTACGCAGCCCAGGCTCACCACCTCTCCCACGGCGTCCGGGCCGATCGTCGACAGGCGCCCTGCCCAGTGCCGCCGAACTCGACGCGCCCTGAGGCCCGCATCGAGCTCCACGGCCGACCCATCAGCGCCCGCGCCCGCA
>JAAZYN010000613.1:0-227 GCA_014239625.1 Myxococcales bacterium
CCACCGTCGACATCGCCGAGGTCACCCACCACGTCGAGCGTGATATCCCCTGCGGAGGCGTCGTGGGCACCGGCGGTGTCTGACAGGCTGCTCACGCACGCTCCGCCGGAGCAGGTGAACCCGTTGAGGCAATCGCTCGAGTCGGCGCAGCTCCAAAACCCGTCGGTCGCAGAGGGTGTTGCGCAGGCGGCAGCATACATCACACCAACCAGCATCCACAGGCTCTG
>JAAZYN010000613.1:237-3193 GCA_014239625.1 Myxococcales bacterium
TTCAGGGGGGCCCCGCTTGCTACAAGATCTTGATCTTCAGCGCTTTCTTGTCGTTCGCGCGGCGCCTCGGCTTACGCCGGGCCGGGGTCGGCCGGGCCTCAGCCCTGACGTCGTCGAAGACGACGGTGACACTGTCGTCCGTATCGTCACCGAGCACAATCTTCTTCGTTTCCGCCCCCGAATATACCACGTCCAGCGAGCGCGAGGTCCCTTCACGCAGGGGGATGTTCATCGGCGTCTTGCCCAGGAGCTCATCGCCGGCTCTGATCTCCGCGCCTTGGGGTGTCGAGTTGAGCAACACCAGCCGAACCGTGGGCGCGACGTCGGTGGAGGCGCCTGTGGGCCCCGGTCGTTCGTTCAAGCTCGCGGTCGTGATTTCCGCGCCCGCCACGTCTGGAGGGGGCGCAGGCGGGCTCGGTGACGTGTTGTTGGAGATGGCCGGCTCAGCCGTGGACGGCTGCGTCGCTCGATCGACCGGGTCGTCCCAGATCAGTAGCGCCGCGGTGATCGCCGCAGCGACGCCGGCGGCGATCAGCGGCCAACCGGCCACGCGCCTCGAGGGGCTCTGCCTCAGCGCGCTGAGGCCTTCCTCGTCATGGGTCTCCACGTCGACGACGTCAGAGATGATGAACCCTGGAGTCTTCCCCGCCTCCACGTCTCGCAGCGCTTGCCGCACTTCGCGGGCGGATTGAAAGCGGTCCTCCGGATTGAACGCCAGCAGCCGCATGACCACAGCGATCAGATGAGGCGGGATCGCGACCCCGTTGACTTCTGTGGGCAGCGGGCGTGGCTTGGTGGTCAGCTGCTTTTTGAGCAGCCGCTCCACCTTGCTGGCGGAGAACGGCAGGCGCGCCGTCAGCAGTTGATACAGCGTCACTCCGAGGGCATACAGGTCGGCGCGTCCATCAGCCGGGTGGCCCATGACCTGTTCGGGCGCTATGAAGCCGGGGGACCCCACCAGAAAACCCGCGGCGGTTATCCCGACCTGAAGCTCTTCGTCAGCGATGGCTTTGGCGAGCCCGAAGTCGAGTATCTTGGCGACGTCTCCTTCGTTTCCTACTTGGCACAGATGAATATTGGCCGGCTTGAGGTCGCGGTGGATGATCCCCGAGCTGTGCGCCACCTCGAGGGCTGACGCCAGCTGGCATCCAATGCGAAGCACCATTTGGATCGAGCACGCCCCCTGACGCTTGACGCGTTCGCGAAGGGACTCCCCTTCGAGGTACTCCATGGCCATGTACAGGAAGCCATCTACGGTGGCGCCAAAATCGAACACGCGGATGATGTTCGGATGCGACAGGCTCGCGCAGGACCTGGCCTCCATGTAGAAACGCCGAATCGCTATCATCTTGCGGGTGAGGTCGCGGCGCAGGATCTTCACCGCCACGACCTGCTTGGTGCT
The DNA here is from genome assembly GCA_014239625.1 of Myxococcales bacterium. Lineage (GTDB taxonomy): Bacteria > Myxococcota_A > UBA9042 > PHBI01 > JAAZYN01 > JAAZYN01. Next base: position 1,640 of record JAAZYN010000613.1, read on the forward strand.
GAGGTGTTCGGCCTTAAAGACCCAGCCGGTAGCTCCGTCGCCGATGTGCTCTCCGATAACGTAGCGATCGGCCAGCACCGTTCCACTCAGCTGGGGAGCTCCTTCGGTGAGGGCAAAGTGGGTCGGATCGACGGTGGGGAAGTCATCGTTGGGGCAACGTTCGTTTTTCCCCTCGTAGCCGCAGTGTGGACAGATGCGTTCCATCGAGAGTTAGAATCTCCCCTGCAGGCTCAGGCCGGCGCCGCCGTCGAGGGGGGTCATCGCGGCGCTATCGATGATCGTCCCCTGGCGTTTGGGGTCACCTTCCTGAAGTACCCACCAGAGCGTCCCAGCCACGGCAGCCGCCACCCCGACGCCGGCCATCACGCCACCGACGGTGCGGACCGTCCCCCAGTGGTCGATGTCCTCCTGAGCTTGTCGCTGGGTCATCGGCCCAGGCGCGTTGGGGCTGGCGCCGGCGCGGTCGCCGATGGCTTGGAGCTCCACCTCGGCTGTGATGGTCGCGATCGCGCCGCCGAGCCCCAGCGCCAAACCCGACGCCAAGACTCCGATGATGCCGACGTTCACATCGCCTTGGGACAACGCTCCAGAGACGTCGGGCGGCGCCAGCGCGACCACGTGGCTGGTCGTCTCGCCACCTCGAACGATGGCCCTCGACGCGTTCGAACCCAAGCTCGGGTGGGTGACCCTGATCGGGTACTCGCCCGGCACGAGCTGTTGGGGTATTAAAGGCGCTTGGCCGACCTCCCGCTCGCCGATGAAGATGCGTGACCCGAAGGGGGTCACTTGAAGCACCAGCGTGCCCTTGGCCATCCGCTGCCGCAGCAAGCGCACGGAGGCGATGGCCCGGCCGAGCACCGCCTCGTCGGTGCCCACCTTCAGGTAGGCCTCGTAGGCCGCGATCGCTTCAACGAGGCGCCCCATGCTCTCGTAACATCGCGCCACCATGTAGCTCAGCAGGGGGGATCGCTTCACCGCTCGAGCGCGCTGGTACAGGCGCAGAGCTGTCTTGAAGTCCTTGGCGATGAACGCCGCTTCCGCCTTCGAGATGATCTGCTGCGCGGACTCGGTCTTCTCCGCGAACGCCGGCCCAGCCACCATGGCGGCGGTGATGATTCCGATCGTCACTGTTGAGCGGGACATGGCCGGCTCGCTTGGGTCGTTGCGCGGCTCTCGGAGTGAAAACGCGTCATGTTCACTGAGCGAGGGCTGAGCTCTTGGGTGAGATGACATGGTCGGAACATTTACCTGTTCGGTCAACAGCTTCGTCACGTCGATCCGTCATAAGTCCGGCGACGCCACCCCGTCACGCCGCGGCAGCTCTTGTGGCGCCAACGGGGACTGGAGCTGATGGCCGTTGGCCGGACCGCGGCGTTTCCCAGGTCCAAGCGCCGCTGAACCGCAAAAAACCAACGGCTCCCACCCAGCCAGCTGCACTGCTGCCGACGCCGACGCCGAGGAGGTGACCCGCTGAGCCCCGACGCCTACCGGTCCAGTTCGTTGCTCCAGACGCATCGGTAGGGACGCGCCGTGTTGTCGCGTGGTCGCTCGAAT
>JAAZYN010000614.1 GCA_014239625.1 Myxococcales bacterium
GCACTGCACGGCGGAGCCGGTGCAGGCGCCGCTCTGGCAGGTGTCGTTGAGGGTGCACGGGTCACCGTCATCGCACGCGCTGGCGGCGTCGGCGTGAACGCACCCGTCGACGCTGTCGCAGCTGTCGTCGGTGCAACCGTTGCCATCGTTGCACTGCACGGCGGAGCCGGTGCAGCTGCCGCTGTGGCAGGTGTCGTTCTGAGTGCACGCGTCGCCGTCATCGCAGGCGCTCCCCTCGAGCGCAGGTGTGACGCTGCATTCCCCGGTGGTGGGAGCGCAAACATTTTGGGTGCACGCGTTGCCCGTCGCCGGGCAGGTCACGACCGAAGCTGGATCCGGCGCGCAGACGCCCGCGCTGCAGACCAGCGTGCCGGTGCAGAGGTCCCCATCCTCGAAGGCCTCGCAGTCGGCATCATCGAGACAGTTGCACGCGGGGTCGGGCGTGCCGACGCAGTTGCCGCCGGAGCAGCCGTCGCCGGACGTGCAGAGGTCCCCGTCGTCGCACGGGATCGTGTTGTTGCTGAACACGCAGCCGGTGCTGGCGACGCACCCGTCGTCGGTACAGGCGTTGCCATCATCGCAGACCGTCAGCGTGCCCTCGCAGGTCCCGGCCTGGCAGCGGTCGTTGGTGCTGCATGCGTCACCGTCGTCACAGGCGATGCCGTCCTCCGCCGGGGCCTCCAGGCAGTCTCCCGAGGCCGGGTCGCAGCTGGTGACCTTGCACGGGTCGGCGCTGGGCGCGCAGTCCACCACCGACGCCTCGTCGACTAGGCACTGAAGGACCGTACAGACCAGGGTGCCGTTGCAGGCGTTGCCGTCATCGAATTGAGCGCAGTCGTCATCCACGCTGCACTGGCACAGGGGGTTCGGATCGCCCACGCAGGCGCCTTCAACGCAGCGGTCGGCGGTGGTGCACAGGTCGCCGTCGTTGCAGCCACCCTCGACCGCGGCGAACACGCAGCCTTGCTCAGCGTCACAGCTGTCCTGGGTGCACGGGTTGTCGTCGCTGCAGCTGAGGACCGTCCCAGCGCAGCTGCCGGCGACGCACTTGTCGTCGGTCGTGCAGGCGTCGCCGTCGTCGCACAGCGGCTGCTCGCTGCGCGGTCGCAGCATGCACTGGGCCGAGGCCTTGTCGCAGTACGCTTCGAAGCACTCGGGGATGGCGTCATCGATGCAGTCGAAGTCGACGCTGCAGGGAGCCGTCCCAGGCGTATCTGCGACGGTGTCCGGGCCGGGCGTGTCTTCGGTCGCATCCCCCGGGGTGTCCGCGCCGCTGTCGGGGAGCGTCACGTCGTTGTCGATGAGGTCACTGAAGGTCGCGTCGGGCGGGCCTGTGTCCGCGGTGCCGGTGGGAGCGTCGTCCGGGCACCCGGCGCAGCAGAGGAGCATCGCCACGCAGATGGTCAGAGTCGAGGGGTGAAGGTGGCATCGCATCGTCGATTCCTCAGGTAAATCGAGCCGGAAACTAGTGGATCGCGCTGGCCCGACTCAAGGGAAAAGCGGTCCGCAGGTCGGGTACGGTCTCGCGCGGCCCGGTGGAGCCGAGGTCCTGCCCAGAGCCGGTCGCCGTCGGCATCGACGCGAGATCACTGAGGCCTCCTTGGGTCACTCAGGGTGCCCCTGCGGCGCGGAGCCGGCGTGACGACGCCACGCGGGCGTCGGGTGCCTTCACTTGGTCCAGGCGATCGACAAGAACCCCGCCTGAATGCTGCGCCCGCTCAGGCCGGGGATGGGAACGGGCTGTGCCCAGCCGGCCACCACGTGCCATTGTTCGGTGTGGTCGTCATCGATGGTAACGCCCAACGTGGCGGTGACCGCTGGTGTGTGCCACTGACCCACCCAGGTGCCAAATCGGCCGGTGACATCCAGGCTGATCCCGTCTACCAAGCGAAAGCTCGCGTGCAGGCTGCCTCCGGCGCCCCAGTCGACCATCACCGGCGACACCGAGAGGTCGGCCGAGATCGCCAGCGAGGCTGGCGAGTTCTGTGCGCGTCCCAGGAGCCCGTATTTGCCGCCCAGGCTGATGGCGAAGGAGGGGAGCTGGAACCCGACCTGGAGCTCCCCACCACCCCCCAGCCCGACCCGCCCCCAGCCCGCGAGGAACGGCAACGGTGTGTATTGGAGCTCGATGGTCTCAGCGGCGCTGGACTTTCCGTCAGGCTCGTAGACGGTCTCCGGGTCCAGGCTCACTATGAGGCCGCCTCCGACGCCATAGCGGGTGGTGCCGCCGGGGACGATGCGCGCGTCCTGAAGCAGGGGGAGTGGCGCACACGCGCCCACCATGGCGGAGAAGACCAGAAGACGACAAGCCGTTCGCATACCCCGGAGCCTCGCATGGCCAGGACCGGGCGGCACGTTTTTGAGGTCCTACAAGCTCTTGCAGCACCGCACGCCAGCGGAGATCGAAGCCGTCCCTACGCCCACGCCTTGGCGCGCGTCAGCGCGAATCGACGGGCCGTCCGAGAGGTAGCTTCCGCCACGCCGAACTTCCTGTGCCAGGCAGGCGTCGTCCCACACGCTGCCATCGGCAGGAGCCCCGGAGAAGCTGTTGTGCCAACAATCAGCGACGATCTCGCTGACGTTGCCGGCCATGTCATAGGCCCCGTACACGCTGACGCCACCTGGATAACCTCCGCCGGGCTCAGGGCCGCCCGTCCCGCAGCCGTTGCCTCCTGCCTGAGGGTACGAGAAGCTGGCGTAGTCTGGACACTTCGGAGAGTCGTTGCCCCAGGGGTATCTGGGCATGCCCAGTTGGCAGTCGGCGCCGTGGAACTCGCACCCCCCGCGGGCCGCCATCTCCCACTCGCTCTCTGAACACAGGCGCTTGCCTTGAGCCGCACAATAGCTCGCCGCTTCCGCCTGGGTGATGCAGTTGACGGAGACGGCCCCCTTTCCCGGCTTCACCTGGCTCCCGGCGCCCCCTGGGTCGCTCTGCACGGTGCATATGTCGTTGGAGTTGTTGGCGGGCGGTGCGCACTGGCTCGCGGTCACGCAGGCTTGATACTGAGCCGCCGTGACCTCGTATTGGTCGATGGCATAGGCTGCGGGGAAGCTGACTTTGAAGGCGGGCTGGTTTGTCGAGGCGATGCACTCGTTGTTGCCCAGGAGATCGTTACACCCCATCCAGAACTCGGACTGGGGGACGTAGACCATGCCCTCGTCCACGCAGAAGCCTTCGACGCACGTAAACGGAGTCACGCAC
>JAAZYN010000615.1 GCA_014239625.1 Myxococcales bacterium
CGGCTGCAGCGTGTAGCTGTAGGACTGCCCTGGCATCATCGTCTGCAGCCCTCCCCCCGCCTGCGTCTGTGCGGTCGGTCGCACGTTGACGGTGGTGTCGGTCTCTTTGGCGATGACGCTCACGGTGCCGCGGTAGGGATAGACACAGACGTCCTCGAGACCGTCGCTGACGCACACGCCGCCGTCGAACTGTGAGCAGATCGCCGAGCACGACACCCCCAGGGGGATCTCCGGCCCACCGCCGGTCAGCTGGAAGCGACTCATCACCAAGTATTCTGAACCAAACGCGTTAGCAGGCAACAGCAGGGAGGCGTCGTTGCTGAACACGTCGACGTTGTCGAGGGGGTTGAACTGGTAGGCGACGATCGGCGCATCGCTCTGCACCCGATAGCCCGTATAGAACAGGCCCGGCGCCCCCATGTTTCGAGGCGGCAGCTCGAGAATCTGAAGCGCGCCAGGGGCCACGTTCTCCGTCCGGACCAGCTCTGAGTTGGCAGACGCAGAGTCTTTCTCGTACACCCGCACCTCGGTGGCCTCCTCGCCCAGATTGGTGACCACGAGGGCGAACGGGCTGTCCTGGGCCTCGGGGTGATTGTCCAGGTCGATGGCCCAATAATCGCAACCGCTGTTGCTGAGGAACTTGGGGTCCGGGTTGCAGGCGCTGATGCAGAACCCAGCGGTGCAGTTGGCGCCCTTGGCGGTGCAATCGTCCACCACCTGCCATTGCCCGTTGGGCAGGCACTGCTCGACCAGCCCCGCGTCGGTGCATCGTTTCTCGCCCAAGGGGCAGTCGGTACACGCGCCCTGGACGCATGACACCGGGCATTTCTCTCCTGGCACGTAGCCGCTACCATCCGCGGCGCAGGTGCTGATCACCAGGCCCTGGCAGATCGTGGTGCCGGGCTGGCAGCCTCCACAGACGCCATCGGTGCACGTCGCGCCCACCGCGCAGTCCACCTTGTCCCACCCATCTCCTGCGGCGTTGCAGGTCATCACCGCGTTCCCAGCGCACCGTTTCTGGCCGGGGGTACAGGTGCTCGGCAGGCAGTAGCCCTCGTTACACGCGCCGTCGGGGCAGTGGTCGTCGGCCGTGCACTCGAAACAGAACCCGCTGACCGCGCAAAACGGCGTCTCCGCTGGGCATTCGGTGTCGTCTTGGCACGTGGTCAGACCGCTGTCCGCCTGTTGAGCGGTGTCATCGGAGAAGACGACATCGACGGACGGCCATTCAAACGCATCGCCGATCGATCCACCAGGGCCAGGACACGCGATGAGCAGCGACGAAGTCAGGGTGAGGACGAGTCTCATAGTTTTCCGATCTCACACACTTGGGCTTTAGGGATTCGGCTGAAGGTGTAGCATCGGCGGCGACTCGGCTCAACGGGTTTGACCATCCGACCTGACGACCACGACGGCCATAGAGAGCTCGCCTAGCGCCGCCCCCGCGCCCGTCTCCAACTGCCACACCACCTCGTGCCGACCAGGCGCCGCAGGAGCGACCAGAGTCCGCTCCAAGCGCGTGCTCTCGAACACCGGGACGCAGCCGTCCAAGCGCGGCTCCGAGGGCACATCGCGGAGCGCGTCGGCGACCACGACCGGTCGCACCACCAGGGCGCTCCAGTTCCGCGAGCCGAGGTTGGTCACCCACCACCGCGCGGTGACCCGCTCACCAGGGCGGGCGACGATCAGGCGCCTGGGTTGGGTCACGGCGGCATCATCGCGCAGGATACGATCCGCGTGCTCAAAGGGCGGCGGCCGGGCGGCCCGGTGGAGATGCTCGAGATACTCGGCGACGCTGAGGTCGCAGGCGACCATCGCGTCCGCCGCCTCCACCCCTACGAACCTCCAGTGCCACGGCTCCCAGACGTATTGCGTGGCAGCGACGCGATCGTGGCGGTAGGTCATCACGATGCCGAACCGATGTGCGTTGGCGCGGACCCAACGCATGGGCTTGGAGGCCCGCATCTGGTGGGCCATGAAACGACCAAAGCCGGGCAAGCCGCCATCCGCAGCGCGATAAGTGAGATCGGCGGTGGTGCCGAGCTGGTGCTCCGAGTGTCCGGGCCGCGCCGAGTACGTCGCGCTCGCCGCCACCGCGGCGCCATGGTCCAACCCCCCGGCCATCTCGCGCGCGACGTGGTCTTCGAAGATCGCCGCCTGAACGGCATAAGGTCGAAACGCGCTGGTGATGAACAGCTCCACCCCGCCTTCTCTGAGGCCGGCGTCGAGCATCGCCTTGAACCCGATCCGGCCGCGATGACCGACCAGCAGCCCATCGTGGGTCCGAGCCGACCGACGAGGCCGCGCCGCGTCCCAAGCCCCGCGGCGCAGCGCCGTGAAGCGGTTCGTCCGAGGGACGGGCAGGCAGACCAGATCTCCGAGGGCGCCCGGGCGCGGGTCGCGACACGAACGCCACGTCGACCCGCGCGCCAATGGGAAGTCCGCAGGGATGGCGCGCGCCCTGTCGACGAGAAACAGGGGATGCGACGGGCGCCGAGCCGCTCGGGCCAGCGCACCGAGCCTCGCGGGTGTCAGCGCCGGATGAGCACACCGCGCGAGCCGCTCCGCGCGGCTGCAGCGAGGGTCACCTGCGGCCTGGGCGGGTCGCGCGACCGCCATCCCGAACACGAGGAGCCCCAGCCACAGCTGACCACTCGCTGAGGCGCGGGCGAGCGCCGAAATTGCTGAGCTCAATCGCGTCTCCCATGCGCTCAATCCGGTGCCGCACGATATCACGGGGAACCCATGGTCGTTCAGCGCCACTGGAGAGCACGCGAGCGTGCGCCCGCTCGGCCGACTACGACGCACCGGGCCGGTTGGGAGAGCTCCGCGAGGCTGGGCGAACGCCGAGTCAGACGCTGAAGGCGGTCACGTCAGGTCAACTCCGCCTCGGACTGGAAGAGCATCGTCTGCAGCATGAACACCCCCATGATGCGCTCGCGTTCCGGATCGGGCCCGGTGAATTGGAGCGACAGCTCGTACTCTTCAGGCTGCCCGTCGGGCAGCCGACGGGCGGGGAGGGTCCGCACGACCTCCATAGGAGGCTCGAAGCGGTGGGTCTCCTGCTCGCCGAAGCGATTGGTCACCATCAACTCGAGCCTGAGCTCCACCGCGGTGTCACGCTCCACGAAGTCGGGGACCTGGACGCGCAGCCCCCCGATACTCACATCCACCACCACGCCCGGCAGGAGCCTCCCCT
>JAAZYN010000616.1 GCA_014239625.1 Myxococcales bacterium
CAGCGCCCCAGGCCGCTCCCGCAACACCCGCGTCACCACCCGGCCGAACATCCGCCGCCGCTCACCGTCGCGGGTCACCAGGTAGTAGCGCAGCAGGCGCGCCAGGATCCCCAGGGTGCGCCCGTCGAGCTTTCGGTCTGAGCCCCGGTGCAGCGGCCGTTGGCCACTCAGCAGCGCCTCGAGCACACGATCCGCGTACCGCGCGGGTTCATAGACGGTGCGCACCAGGCGCTGGTATCCCCGCACGAGGGTGCCCTCGTCCATGGCGGTGGGCTCGATGTTGCTCTCGATGAGCGCCCGGTACGTGCCGCGCACCCCGCCCATCTGCTTGCTCTTGGGCCCTTCGGCGGCCTCGCGCAGTCGGCCCTCGGCGGACATGCGTCGATACAGCGGGGTCCCCGGGATGGCCTGCAGCAGCCCCATCATCGCCACCGGAATCCCCGCCTCCTGCAGAAACGCCGCCTGCTCGTCGAAGATGTCCGGGTCGTCGCTGTCGAAGCCGACGATGATGCCCGCCCAAACGATGATGTTGTGGGCGTGCAGCCGCCGCACCGCGTCCACCAGGTCCACCACCAGGTTCTGCTTCTTGTTGGCCGACTCGAGCGCCGCCTTCCGGGGCGACTCGATGCCCACGAAGACGCGCCGGAAGTTGGCCTGATACAGCAGCTCCAGCAGCTCGTCGTCCTTGGCCAGGTTGATGGTGAACTGGCAGCTGAAGAACATGCCGTAGTCGATCTCGCGCACGAACTCCCCGAGCGCTCGCAGCAGCTCGCGGGCGCGCTTGCGGTTGCCCAGCATGTGGTCGTCGATGAAGAACACGGTCGACGCCCTCTGTTCATGGTGCGCGCGCACCTCGGCGAGGACCTGCTCGATGGACTTGGTCCGCGACCTCTGCCCCAGCCGCGACGGGATCTCGCAGAACTCGCAGGCGTAGGGACAGCCGCGCGACGTCTCCACCGTGGCCGAGGAGTATGCCCCGCGCTCCAGAAGGTCGAACCGCGGCGTCGGAGAGTCCCGCATGTCCACCAGCGTCGCCTGCACATAGCGGGGCTTGGCGGAGCCGGTCTGGAGATCGGCCAGGAACGCGGGCCAGGTGTACTCCGCCTCGCCCTGAAACACGTGGTCGGCGTGCTCGGCCACCAGGTCCAGGGTCGAGGCGTCGACGATGGGGCCGCCGATGGCGACCACCTTGCCCCGGCGGCGGAACGCATCGGCCAGCTCGAACAGCCGCTGCCGCTGGATCCAGTAGCCGGTGAGCCCGACCACGTCGACGTCCGCGTCGAGGTCCACCGGCGAGACGTTGCCGTCCACCAGCTGGACGTCGTGACCCGCCGGCGTCAGCGCCGCGAGGGTCGGCAGCGCCAGCGGCGGGTGCGGGTAGGCGTAGCCGTCGATGTCGCGGTTGAGCGAGAAGTCCCACAGCGAAAGCGGGAACGCTGGGTTGACCAGCAGAATCCTCATGCGGTCATGGCGTGCGCGGTGCGCCGCGCGCTCTCGGCGGCGTGCGTATAGAACACACTCAGATGACGATACAGCGCCAGGTGGAAGGCCAGCTCGTCCAAGTGCGGCACCTTGCCGATCAAGAAGGCCCCAATGAGGCGGACCGGCATACGCCGAACCCGCGCGTCGGGGTGGGCCACGTACCAGCTCAGGACACGACCCAGGACCTTGGCGGTTTTCACGTTCAGCAGGCCCCATACCTTGCGAAACGGCGGCTCATGACGGCGATGCGCGGTGAGCAGCAGCTCGGTGAAGAAGTCCGGGTCGTAGATGGTCTCCACGAAGTCCGCGTAATGCTCCATCAGCTCGGAGACGCTGAACCCGATGGGAGCCAGGTTGGTGGTGCCCAGCGCTTCGGATGTGCCGTAGGCGGCGGAGCCCACCACCGTCGGCAGGTCGATGACCCGACCTTCTTTGCCGGCCCGCGCCCAGAGCGGCGCCCCCGGCATGGCCTGGAGCAGACCGATGAGGGTGGGCACGATCCCCGTCTCCTGGATGAAACGCCGCTGCGCCTCGAAGGTCGCCGGGGTGTCCTCGTCGAGGCCCACGATGATACCGGCCCAGACCGTGATACCCGCGCGCTGAATCGCCTCGATGGCCGAGTAGATGTCGAGCTCGGCGTTCTGCGGCTTCTGCATCGCGCGCAGCTGCGGCACGTCGGAGGTCTCGATGCCCACGAAGAAGCGTGTGAAGTTCGCGTCCTTGAACAGGCGAAGCAGCTCGGGATCGCGGGCGACGTTCAGGGTCACCTGGGTGTAGAAGTACAGGCTGCTGCTCAGCTCCCGCCGCACGTCCGCGAGGGCCCTGAGCAGGTCCTTGGCGTACCTGCGGTTGCCGATGAACATGTCGTCGACGAAGAAGATCGACTCGAAGCCGAGGCCGTGCAGGACCCGCACCTCCGAGACCACCTGCTGGACGGTCTTGGAGCGCGGACGCTGCCCCAGCTTCGTGGGTACGTCGCAGAACTCGCACCGATACGGGCAGCCACGCGTGGCTTGAACGCAGGCGCTGCTGTAGCGGTCGACCTGAAGTAGATCGTAGCGAGGCATCGGGGACTTCGACATGTCGGCGAGCCGCTGCTGGCGGTATACGCGTTTGGGCTCGCCGGCGGTCAGGTCCTCGAAGAAGGGCGGCCAGATCTCCTCGGCCTCGCCGATGAAGAGGTGGTCGCAGTGGCGGAGGACCACCTCGTCGCGGTCCTCGGCGATGGGGCCGCCGATCGCCACTCGGACACCGCGCTCCCGAAAGGCATCGGCCAGCTGGAACAGGCGCTCGTCCTGACAGTAGATGCCGGTGAGCGCGATGAGATCCGCCTCGGCGGCGAGCCCGTCGACGTCGACGTCTTCGACGCACTCGTCGACGATGCGCACGTGGTGCTCCGATGGGGTGAGCGCGGCCAGGGTGGCGAGCCCCAGAGGGATGTGAGCGAACCGGGCGTCCACCAGCTTCATCGCCAACTGGAAATTCATCGCAGCGGGCGGGATTCGGGGATTGACGAGGATGACATTCATGGCGGTGGACACGTCTTTTCGGCTACAGCGGCGACACGTTTCTGGCGGCGGGTTGACGTCGCCGAACCAGCACGACGAATAACGAAATATGTAAAGATTTCGACCACCAAGCATCCGGATGCGCCAGGGCGGGCGTCATCGTGTTTGATAACAGGGGTCGTCTCCTCCT
>JAAZYN010000617.1 GCA_014239625.1 Myxococcales bacterium
CTCGAGTGCCCTCCACGGCGACGGCGCTCGCCGCCCGCACCTGGTCGACCAACAGCAGCCGGTACGGCTTGTCGAACGTGACCGCGTCTGCTGCCTCGACGCGTTGCCGCAGCGGCAGGTCGGTGTTGGAGACAATGGCCCAAGCCCCCTCTCGGTACAGCGACCGACTCTTTTTGAGGAGGTGGAGCTGACCGAGGGCCTCCCGCGCCAGCTCCAGATGCGCAAGCGAGCGCAGGACGCGAAGCCGATCACGCGCCTTGTTCAGGCGGATGATCGCGTTCATCGCGTTGCCGATCTGCGATTGATTGGGCGCGAGGTCGTGCGCCCGCTTGATCAGCTTGACCGCCTTGGCGTGCTCTCGGGTCGCCGCGGCGACCCGAGCTTGCAGCAACCGCGGCCACGCATAGGTGCTGTGGGTCGCCGCGCGTTGACTGAACTTGATGGCCCGCTTGTAGTCGCCGAGGCGCGCGTAAACCAACGACTTCAGGTGGTTGCCGTCGACAAAGTTGGGTCGGACGGCCAGCGAGCGCCCCGCGGCCCACTCGGCGGTCTCGACGTCGCCGAAGTAATACGCGGTCCAGGCGAGCGAATACCAGGCCTTGGGGTTGTCGGGGAACTCGCGCGTTCGCTGCTTGAGCAGGTCGATCGCCAAGCGGCGTTCCTTGACGCCGCGCGCTTTGCTGGCGAACTCTCCGAGTAACGCGTCCCGTTTGCTGGCGTTACCCGTGAGGCTCGCCAACTGAAGCACACGCTTGATGCGCCGCCGCGCCCGCTTGACGGCGTGGTCGGCGATGTTCTCCAGCGCCCAACGCTGAAGCTTGTCTTGCTCCCGGAGCTGCGAGATGAGCTGGACCCCCCGTTTTGCGTCGCTCAGTTGGTCCGGAGTAGTGGCCGCGTCCATGGCGTTGTAGAAGTGCTCGCGGGCGTTCGCGTAGCTCTTGTCCTCGACGTTGATCCTGGCGAGCTCCATCAGCGCGTCGAAACGATTGGTTTTCTCCTGAAGCTGCTTGCGCGCTTTCACGTACCTGAGCCAGCTCCGGACGTTGTCGTCCGGGCGCTCCTTGACCCGCTTGGCGAAGTAGGCGAGCGCGTCCCCGTATCGCTCCTGGCGCGAGGCGATCATCGCCCGACGAAGGCCGACATCGTCGGGCTTGTACTTACGCTTCTCCAGCTCGTTGAGCTGCGCCTTGCAGGCCTCATAGGCGTAGATCGCGTAGAGCCGCTTCATCAGGGAGTAGCGGGTCCCGTTCGCGTCTGGGTCGCGTTCGAGGTGGCGCATGTACACGCCGATTCGCTTGAGCGCCTTCAGTCGTTTTTTGGCCCACGAGTGGCTGGGCAGCTGCGCCAGGATCTGCCGGTAGGTGCGCTCGGCTTGAGCGAATCGGGCGTTTTTGACCTGCCCGTCGGCTCGGGTCTTCAGTGGCTCGAGCTCAATCCGCTGGAGGTAGCCCCCGTCGTCGTCCATGCCGTGGAGCACCCAGGTGCCGAAGACGTCGTGCAGAACCCACTCGCGGGCCAGATAGCTCCCCATGTAGGCGTTCTGATAGTCGAAATAGCGGCGCACATCGCGGCCGGTGGTTCGTTTGAGGACCTCCGTCATGTCCACGCCCCGATATTTCCCTCGCTTGGCACGCTTGCCGCCGAAGATGCGTTTGGCGTCGGGGGCGACCTCTCGGATCTCTTTGGCCAAGCGCTCGTAGATGGCATCTTGCTGGGCCAGGGTGGTCGCCTTCTCGGTCTCCGCGAAGTTGACGAGGTTGCGCTTTTTGTCCTTGTCCCACAGCACCGCGTGATTCGACGCCGCACGGAAGAGCGAGTTCAGTCGCCGGGCGGCGGAGCCCGTGATGAAGTAGCGCACCGCGTCGCCGACGCGCACCTTGTCGGCCACCACGCTGAGCTTCAGGATGGCCGTGTGCGTGTTGGAGGTGACGACCTCTGCGCTGGCCGAGCGCAGATCGTACTTCACCTCCTTCTGATTTTTGTCTTTGGAGTAGCGCACCGGCTGGACGCGCAGCCCCTTGGTCCCTTTGGTGAGGTACTCGGCGGAGCCTCTGTCGACCTCCACCAGCGTCTCATCGATGATGCGGGTGACGATGGCATACGCCTGCATCGTCTCTTTGGGGTTGGTGCGAGCGTCAGCACGCTGTGGGGCGACGACTGCAATCATGCCGACGAGGCAGATCCCTACTAGCGCTGGGTCGATGCGGGTCATCACGCTCTCCTGCGAAGACGGTGGCTCAGCCATTGTCCCGCGCTCTTGCCTCGCCCGCAAGGGACGGGGCTGAAGGCGGCGCTCCCGTCGGACGGCTGCGGTCCGAGTGACATGGGAGGCGACGCTCATGCTCCAGGGCTACCGACGCAGCCGGCGCCAGGCTCACGCATCCGAGCCCACGGCGGGAGCCGACGCGATCGTCGAGCCGCCGTTGAAATCGGCGATGCGGGGCATCACACTGTCAGCATGCCTCATTCAATGCCGAAAGGCGGGCAAAAAGACGACCCCGGGGCCGCGGCGTGGACCGGGCGCGTGATCGCCGAACGCTTCGAGCTGCTCGAGAAGGTGGGACAGGGAGCCATGGGGCTCGTGTTCGGGGCCAGGGACATGAAAGATGGCGACGCCCGCGTCGCTGTGAAGGTCATGCACCCTCACCTGGACGAGGAGCTGGCGCTGCGCCTCCGAGGCGAAGCGATGACCCTCGATCGCTTGGCCCATCCGGGGATCGTGGGGTACATCGCCCACGGTCGCTTTGAGGGCTTGGCCTATCTGGTCATGGAGTGGCTCGAGGGTGAAGACCTCGCCGCGTGGCTGCGGCGCGAGGGGGCGCTGCCGGTCCCGCGCGCGCTGGAGCTCATGGAGCGGATCTGCGTTCCATTAGCGTACGCGCACTCGGTCGGTATGGTCCATCGCGACGTCAAGCCCGCCAACGTCTTCATCAAAGGGGACGACCTGCGTCAGGTGAAGCTGCTCGACTTCGGGATCGCGCGGTTCGCCGACACGGCGTCGCAGACCCAGGTAGGAGTGGCCCTGGGCACGCCGCACTATATGTCTCCGGAGCAGGCGCGAGGGCTGAGCACCGTGGACGCCCGGGCCGATGTTTATGCGCTGGGAGCCATGCTGTTCGAGCTCCTCACGGGGCGACCGCCGTTCGTGGGAGAGCACGGGCTGGCCGTCCTCATG
>JAAZYN010000618.1 GCA_014239625.1 Myxococcales bacterium
CGTCATGTTCTTGGCGTACTCGCTGGCCAAGAAGGCGGAACGCATCAAGCGCTTCACGGTCGCCTTCGTGCCGCACCTGTTGGTCTGCGGGTTGCTGATCTTCCTGTGCCTGTTTCAACCCGACTTCGGCACCTCGGTCATCCTCACGGTGTTGATGTTCACGATGTTGTTCGTGGCCGGAACGCGCCTGAGCTACATCTCCCTGTTCGCCATCGTCGGCGGCTTCATGGCGTTTCAAGCGATCGCCATGAACGACATGCGCCTGCGGCGCGTCATCGCCTTCATCAACCCCTGGGCCTACCGCAGCGGCACGGGCTACCAGATGGTGAACTCCCAGATCGCCATTGGCTCCGGCGGGCTGACGGGGCAAGGGCTCGGGTATGGCGGGCAGACGCTCACGGGGTATCTGCCCGAAGGTCACACCGACTTCATCCTGTCAGTCACCGCCGAGCAGATGGGGTTCGTCGGCGTGGCCGTCATCGCCTTGCTCTTCTTCATCGTCATCGTGCGCGGCATCCGCGTCGCCGGGCTCGCCCGCGACTCCTACGGACGTTTTCTCGCCTTCGGCATCACTCTGCTCATCGGCCTGCAAGCGGTCATCAACATGATGGTGGCCGTGGGTCTCATCCCCACCAAGGGCCTGACGCTGCCCTTCGTCAGCTACGGGGGCTCGTCGATGTTGGTGTGCTGCCTGGCCCTCGGGATCCTCCTCAACATCAGCCGCGACGTGGGCGTCATGCACCTCGACCTGGTCGCGCCGCAGCCGGAGCTCCGCGACGAGCCGTCGCCCTCTCCCAAGCCGCGTTCAGCGAAACGCAAGCGGAGAAGCAGCTCCGTCGACCCGCGCCAACAGTCCCTCGAGGAGGTGCTCAAGCCGTGAGCGCGCCGACGCCCATCAGGAGCATCGTCATCGCCGGCGGCGGCACGGGGGGGCACGTCTACCCGGCTGTGGCCGTGGCCGAGGAGCTGTTGGCGCGGAACCCGAACACGCGCGTCGTGTTCGTCGGGTCCGACAAGGGCCTTGAGAACACGATCCTTCCGGCGCTGGGCTACGAGCTCCACACCATCACGGTGTCACGTTTGAAGGGGGGCGGTGTCATCGAGCGCCTCAAGGGCCTGCTGCGCCTCCCGGTAGGGATGTTTCAGTCCTGGCGGCTCCTGCGACGAGTCAAGCCGCAGGTGGTCCTCGGGGTCGGCGGGTACGCGTCCGGACCAGCGCTGCTGGCGGCTTGGATGACCCTGCGCAGGATCGCCGTGCAAGAGCAGAACGCGGTCCCTGGCATGACCAACAAGTTCTTGGCGCGCATCGCTCGTGGGGTCTACGTCGGCTTCGCGGCGGCGGCCAAGCACTTCGCCAAACCCAACAAGGTCGTGGTCAGCGGCAACCCGTTGCGCCGCCAGGTCGTCGACGCGCTCGCCGGCCAGACCGCTCGTGTCGGCGGGGCGGCTGGGCAGCTTCGGATCCTGGTCTTCGGTGGAAGCCAGGGGGCCCGCTTTTTGAACGAGAACGTCCCCACAGCGCTGGCTGAACTGCACGCGAAGCGGCCTGAGCTCAAGCTCACGGTCACCCATCAGACCGGCCCCGCAGACGAAGAGGTGACCCGAACGCGGTACGAAGGCATGCCCTTCGCCACGGTGACCCCCTACATCGATGATATGCCTGGCGCCTACGCCGGAGCCGACGTCGCTATCAGTCGAGCTGGCGCGCTCACCGTCGCAGAGCTGACCGCCGTTGGCTTGCCGGCCTTTATGGTCCCGTTCCCATACGCGGCGTACAATCACCAGGTCGACAACGCCTCCGAGATCGTCGCCGCCGGCGCCGGCGAGATGATGGAGCAGCGCCACTGGCAGCAGACGCGCCTGGTGGAGTGGCTCGAGCGCGCGGCCGACGACCGCCCTGGGCTGGCTAGGATGTCTGCCGAGGCGCACCGCCTGGCCAGGCTCGACGCAGCGGCGACGGTGGTCGACCACCTCGAGCGAATCGCCAAGCCCTACAAGAACGGCGCGGCGAACTCGACCCGTGCGGGGGAGGTGACCGGGTGAACGCTTCGGTCCGCCAACGCCTCCACGCTATCGACGGGACCACCACCGCCTTTGACGAGCTGATGAGTCGCCACACGACTTACAAGGTGGGGGGACCGGCCTCTGCGTATGTGGATGTCCACACGGTCGAGGCACTGCAGCGCGTCATCGCGGCGCTCAACCAAGTCGGCCTCCCGTATCTCGTGCTGGGAAACGGGTCGAACGTGCTGTTCTCGGACGCCGGCTTCCGCGGGGCGGTCCTCCACCTGTCGCGGGGGCTCGACGCCGTCGCGCTGCAGCGGCAGGCCGACGGCTCCCACACGCTGGTAGCTGGCGCCGCGCTATCCATCACGCGCCTCCTGCGTTACGCAAAGAGCGAGGAGCTGGCTGGGCTCGAGTTTCTGGGGGGCGTCCCCGGCACCGTCGGTGGAGCCGTCCGGATGAACGCGGGCACGCGACTCGGAGAGCTCTCCGAGTCGCTGGTCGCCGCCGAGGTCGTCTTGGCCGACGGCGCCCGCACCTGGCTCGACGCGTCGCAGCTGGACCTCTCCTACCGGCACTCGAGCCTACCCGCTGGCGCCGTGGTCACCGCCGCGAGGTTCCGGACGACGGACGCCACGCCGCAGATGTGGACACGTCTGGACGAGGTCCTGGCATACCGAAAGGCGACCCAGCCGCTGACCATGCCGAGCTGTGGCAGCGTGTTCGCCAACCCCCCGGGGGACGCCGCCGGGCGCCTCATCGAGGCGGCCGGGCTCAAAGGTCGCCGGAGCGGTGGCGCCCAAGTGTCCGAACAACACGCGAACTGGATCGTGAACACCGGGGGCGCGACTGCGACAGATGTACGACGCCTCATCGACCTCTGTGTGACCACCGTGCGCACGCGCTTCGCTGTCGACCTGCGGCATGAGGTGCGGTTCCTGGGCGACTGGGCCGACTGGGGGGACGCGTGAAGAAGAACACCGTCCAGAGGAACCGCCGCCGAAGCGGTTCGCTGCTGTCGCGAAGCCTCAAGCCGTGGACCTGGTCGTGGCCCAATCCCATCGCCCGCGTCCAGCGCGCCCTGCGCCGTGGTAGGAATCTACGCACCGCGCCGCCGCTGGCCCCCGAAGAGAGCGGCGGGAGCGAGACCCCCTCGCCGCCGCGC
>JAAZYN010000619.1 GCA_014239625.1 Myxococcales bacterium
CCCCCCCACGGGGGACTGCTCACCGCTTGGCGGCGCGCTTGTCGAAGCGAGGCATGATCACCTGGTCGATGACATGGATGACACCGTTGCTGGCGTTGATGTCGGCTGCCACGACCTTCGCTTGATTGACGTGGAGGGCTTTGCCGCTGACTTTGATCGCGATGGTCTGCCCCTGGACGGTCTTCGCGCGCTTCAGGGTGCGCGCCGTGCGCGCCAACACCTTGCCCGGCACAACGTGGTAGGTCAGGATGGCGCGGAGCTTCTTGGTATCCTTGAGCAGGGCGGCGACGGTCCCCTTCGGCAGCTTCGCGAAGGCGGCGTCGGACGGCGCGAAGACGGTGAACGGGGCGGCGCTCTTCAGCGTGTCGACCAGACCCGCGGCTTTCGCCGCGGCGAGGAGTGTCTTGAAGGTCCCCGCGGCGCTCGCCGTGTCCACGATGTCTTTGGCCGCGGCAGCCGATTCGCCGCCTCCACAGTTGGTGGCGAGGTTGGCCGACGAGACGGCCGGTAGCGCCAGGAGCGACGCGATGAGGGTGGCGGCGAGGGCGAATGTCGCAGGCTTCATAGTTGAACTCCAGAGGCTCGGTCGGGTGATTGGGGTGAGCCGTGGTCAGAATCTAGACACGCGGCACCGACATGTGTAGGCTTTATCTGTACAGAATCTGGAAACAGTCTTTCTCAAACGAGGCCCGCACCTTTTGGGCCGCGCGCTCCGACGGTGAGAACGCTCGGCCGCAGCTTCAGGGGCCGCGGGTGTCGGCGACAGACGGACGCAAGAACAGTGACGGTGCCCCGAGGCCCACGTCTTGGAGGTACAGGAGCCGCCATGCTGATCCTCCACGACCTCGAGCCCTATCATTGGGCCGTCGCCGGTGCCGCCATCGGAGCGATGGTCCTCGCCTTACTGTACATCACCAACAAGCGCTTTGGTGTCTCCACCGGCTTTGAGAGCGCATGCTCGCTCGTGCTGAGGGCGACCCCCTACTTTCAGCGTGATTCGCTGCGCGAGTCCAACCCCTGGCGGCTCGCGTTTCTAGCCGGCCTCGTGCTCGGCGGTGTGTTGTCGGCGTCCCTCGGCGGCGGCTGGGAGCCCACCTGGGACATGGGGATGCACGACACGCACCTGGGTATGTCAGAGGGCGGCAAGGTGCTCTGGATGTTCTCCGGCGGCGCCCTCATCGGCTTCGGGACCCGTCTTGCGGGCGGCTGCACGAGCGGCCACGGCATCTTCGGCATCTCCAACCTGGAGAAGGCGAGCTTCGTCAGCGTGGCCGCCTTCATGATCGCCGGCGTCGTCGTCACCAACGTGTTCTGGCGCCTCTTCGTGGGCCTCTAGGAGCGCCGCTATGAGCCTGCTCTTTTTCATCGCGTCGGGGACGCTGTTCGGTTGGGTCCTCAGCCGCAGCGGCGCTTCGGACTACGACTTCATCCAGCAGATGTTCCTGTTCGATGACATCCAGCTCTACGGGATCATCGGCACAGCGGTGGCGGTCACCGCGCCAGGGATTTGGCTGCTTAGACGACATGGTAAGTCGCTCTTCGGCCACGCCCTCGTCCTGACGCCCAAGCCCGCCCATCGGGGCAACCTCATCGGCGGGGTCATGTTCGGCGTGGGGTGGGCGATGACGGGCATGTGCCCCGGCCCCGTGCTGGTCAATATTGGCGAAGGCAAGATGTACGCTGTCGCCGCTCTCGTGGGCGTTCTGGTAGGTACGGGGGCCTTCGGGGCGCTCTATAGCCGGCTCGCCGCGCGGCTCCGGTTGCCCGCGTTGGAGGTCGGGACCGGCGACGGTTGAGCCCGACGGCCGCGGGAAAGCCGCGGCGAGCCCCCGACGTCCGTCAAAGAGGGCATCTATCTGTCAGTCGACGCGCAGCACATTGTCGGCGGGAAAGAGCCCGTCGACCGAGAGGTAACGCTCGCCGCTGTCGCAGATGATGCAGCAGATGGTCGCCCCTGCGTAGGAAGGGCGTCTGGCCAACTCACCTGCGACCCAGAGCGCGGCGCCCGATGTCACCCCCGCCAGGATCCCCAAGGTCCTCGCCAACCGCTTGGTCATGGCGAAGGCGGCGGCGTCGGATACTCGCACCAGCTCGTCGAGGCGCCCACGGCCGCGCTCGAAGTTGTCCGTGACGAAGCCCGGGCCGATCCCGATGAGCCGGTGCTTACCCATCTCGCCGCCGCCATAAACGGGGCTGGAGGCGGGCTCGAAAGCGACGATCCGAAGGTCCGGGTTCTGCGTTTTGAAGTACCGCGAGAGGCCCTCGAACGTACCCGAGGTGCCCAGGCCAATGACCATCGCGTCGATGTCGCCGCCGGTCTGCTCCCAAATCTCAGGTCCCGTCGTCGCCTCGTGGGCGTCACCGTTGTCGGGGTTGGAGTGCTGATTGATGAAGTAGGCCGTCCCGCCGCTGTCCTCACAGTACTTCATGGCCCGCGCGCGGGCGCCCTTGGTGTGTTCTACCCCGGGCGTCAGCACCACGGTCGCGCCAAAGGCGTTCAAGATCTGAAACCGCTCGACGCTACAGAGATCACTCATGAAGATCTTCACCGGAAAACCCGCCGAGGCGCCAAACATCGCTATCGCGATGGCCGTGTTGCCACTGCTGGCCTCGACCAGTTCGGTCCCTGGCGCGATCTCTCCGCGCTGCAGCGCGCGAGTGATGATGTGTTTCACGGGCCGGTCTTTGACCGACATCGGGTTGGTCAGCTCGAGCTTGGCCAACACGGTCGCAGCCGCGTCGGGAAAGAGCTTGTTGCAACGCAGCATGGGGGTCCGACCGACGAGCTCCGAGATGTCATCGATGACCCGCATGTCACTCACCCTCGACGATTTCAAAGCTGTGGGCGATCGCGACGCCGCCGCGCGCCAGCATGATGGACGCCGAACAGTATTTGTCGGCCGACAGGTGAACCGCGCGTTCGACCTTGTGGGGCTTCAAGCCCTTTACCGACACCAAAAAGTGCATCGACAGGGTGGTGAACACCCGAGGCGGCTCCTCCGCGCGCTCGGCGCTCAGCCGCGCGACGCAGCCCGTCACCGGTTCGCGCATCTTCTTCAAGATGGTCACCACGTCGTACGCCGCGCAACCGCCGGTCCCCAGGAGCACCAACTCCATGGGCCTGGGCCCCGCATTTTGTCCTCCGGACGCCTCGGGCCCGTCGGTCGC
>JAAZYN010000061.1:0-5383 GCA_014239625.1 Myxococcales bacterium
ACCTGGGCCGAAACGCCTGGCGAATCCTGGCGTCAACCATTCTGACCGGCTGCGTGAGAGCTCCGGGCGGGCAGGGGGCCGGGGAGCATGGCTGGGAGCCCGGGACCTGAATCCCGGCCGTGCCAGCTGTCTGCCCGGGGGTCGCGGCGGCCTGGAGGTGGGCTGAGCCGGTGGGGTTGTCAGCCTCGTCGCGATGGACCACGATGTCACTCGAACACCGCACGGAGGCCACATGAACGTTCAGAGCCTGGCGATACAGGCGGCCAGCATGAAGGGCTGGGCCGCTCAGCACGAGCACAACGGGGACGTCCGCATCGAGGTGACCACCCAGGGGCATCGCACTCAGCTGGTGGCGATCACGACCTCCACAGACGCCGACGGTGACGCGGCCGCGTTCATCTGGTCGAAGGCCGCGGATCTTCACGCCGTCAACGACCCGTGGACGCTGCTGACCCTCAACGGCCAGCTGACATACGGTCGGGTGGCGCTCAAGGGGCAGGAGATCCTGGTGTTGCACAGCATGCTCGACCACACGGCGGACCTGGCCGAGGTCGGCAAGGCGGTGTTCTACGTCGCCAAGGCCGCCGATGACATCGAACAACAAACGTACGGACACTACACCGATCAACTCTAGGAGCCCCCATGTCGACCCACCCCCTGCACATCCTCCGCGTCGTCGCGATCGGCGTTCTCCTGGCTCTGGTGGCCGCCTGCGGCAAGCCGACCATCGAAGGCGCTGTCTCCAGCTACAAGTCCGCCAAGGACAAGCTCGACGCGTTGGTGGCCAAGGTGTCGCCCCAGATGAAGATGGACATCCGGGCCAAGATCGCGGAGTTCGACAAGGAGTTCAAAGAGGCTGAGGCCAAGGGCGGGGAGGCGGCGATAACTGCCGTCAACGCGCTGACCCGGCGTATGAACAAGTACCGCAACACGGTCGATCCGCAGGCGGGCAAGAAGGGCGTGGCGGCCAAGCCAAACTCCAAGCTGAACAAGGGCACGGCTGCGCCGGCAGCGGGCGCCAAACCGGCCGTTGGCGGAAAGCTGAAGCCGGCCGGCGGCGCGGCGCCTCCACCGGCGAAGACCGGCGGCAGCGGCTTCGGGTCGAAGGGCACGGTGGCGCCCAGGCCCGCCGTAGCGCCCAGGCCCGCCGTAGCGCCCAAGCCCGCCGTAGCGCCCAAGCCCGCGGCGAAGCCCGCAGGCGGCAGCGGGTTTGGCGGGAAATAGGCTCGGGCGGCTCGTAGCCTCCCACACGCCCGGATGTTCACGTCTATCCGGCTGCTCCCGGCGCATCCGCGGCGCTGACGGGGTGGCGCGTAACCTGCGGTGGGCTCGGCGTCTGTGTCATCCGCCCTTGCCCGCCTCCGGTCCGCGCGACGCCAGCGCAGACACGCGCGACCTCCCTCGGCTCGACGCAGGTCACCACCGTCGGCGCCGCGCGGCTCATGCAGAGCGGGTCCAAGGCGGTCCATCATGGTCGGCCAGCAGCGCGTCCATCCGCGTGAAGCTCGACGGCCGCTCGGCGTTCCGGTGGTCGGCCCCCTCCGGCGTGAGCATCCGATGCACCACGGTCACGTGATCGACCGCCATGGGCACCAACGACACGTGTGACAGGCCGTCCCGGTGCACCATCAACAGCGTGTTGGGATACAGGGCGTACAGGAGCGTGGTGTGACTCCGCACCTGCGCGCTCGCGTCAAGGCTCGCCAGGCGGGTATCGGAGCAGGCCTGCCGCCTGTGGAGGCCATAGTCATCGACGATGGTGGTCGGCCTCCCGAGACCGGGTCCGCCGCTGCCGAGCAGCCGCCCTGCCCCATGTCCCGCGACGACCGTGTCCATCACCTTCCGCCAGTGGGCCCGGCGGCTCATCACGGTGGTGTGGAACAGGCGATGTGTCGCCAGCTCCAGGTCGCTCAGGTCCCGATCCAGTGCGGGCCCCAAACATGAAGCGACGTCCGCGACGCCGTCCAGCTGTGCCCAGAGCAGACCGTGCCGCTGCGCGATGTTCACCGGCTGCAGGTGGTGTGCCTCAGGGCCGACATTCGGCAACACGCCCGCTCGGGGCGCCTCGAGCGTCCCGTCCAGGGCGTACCGCCAGGAGTGACGCGGGCACGTCAGGGCCTCGCGCCGGCCACAGCGGTCCGTCACGAGCATGGCGCCCTGGTGTCGGCAGATGTTGAGGAACCCGCGCACCTCACCACCCACTTGCCGCACCACCAGGATCGGTAGCCCGGCGACCCACTCCATGACGTAGTCTCCGGGCGCCGACAGGGCGCTGGCGTGGCCGACGACCATCGGGAGGCGCTTGAACGATGAGAGCTCCTGCCGGAAGCGGTCCCCGTCGAGAGCGGTCTCGGGCGCGCCCTCCGGCGCCGCCCTGGGTGCGGGGCTGTGGGGCCCGGCCATGGCCGCCTTCAGGCGCCCGAGGATGCGGGCCTGCAGCTCCGGCGTCATGAGCGCTCCCATCCGAAGAAACGGCGCGCCGTGGCCGTGGTCTGCGCGGCGAGCACCTCGAAGGTGACCCCCCGGCACTCCGCGATGGTCGCCGCGATGTGCGGCAGCAGCGCGGGCTCGTTACGGCCGCCTTTGGGCTTGGGCCGGAAGTCACGGGGGGTCAGATACGGGGCGTCGGTCTCGATCATCAGGCGATTGGGCGGGATCTCGCGCACCAGCTCCCGCAGATGGACCCCGCGGCGCTCGTCGCAGATCCAGCCGGTGACGCCGATGTGGAAGTCGCGCTCCAGATACTCGCGCATCGCCGGCCCCTGCCCGGTGAAGCAGTGGACGACCAGGGGAGGGAGCCGGTCGAACCCGTCGAGGATGGCCAACAGCCGCTCGCTGGCGTCGCGTTCGTGGACGAACAAGGGCATCCCCAGCTCGCAGGCGAGGGCGACCTGCTGCGAGAACCACTCCTCTTGCACCGGGCGGGGTGAAAAGTCCCGGTTGAAGTCCAGCCCACACTCGCCGATGGCGACGACCTCGGGTCGCGCGGCCAGTGCTCGAAGCGACGCGAGGGTGCGATCGTCGCAGGAGGTCGCGTCGTGCGGGTGGACGCCGGCGGTGCAGCGGAGCACCGCCGGGTGCTCCGCGGCCAGGTCCGCCGCGCGCCGGCTGCCGTCGACGCTGGTGCCGGTGACCACCATCATGGTGACGCCGACGTCGACCGCTAGCGCGATGGTGGCCTCCCGATCGGTGTGGAAGCGTCGGTCGATCAGGTTGACGCCGATGTCGACGAGCTCGGCGGTCACGCCGTGGGCTCGTCCACGAAGGGGATCAGCGCCTGCCACGGCACCCGCGCGCCCAACATCGTCAAGACGCTGTAAAAGCCCCACTGGAGCCGGTTGATGAAGGTGTAATCGGGCGGGACCGGGGGCAGCTCCGGGATCTTCGGCAGCCGCCGCCCCTCGAACATGGACTGCCGGATCCCGTCGAGCACCCGGTCGATGCTCTCGCCGGTGTAGTCCGAGGTGAACTCGAAGACGCCCTCGGTGAGCGCTGGGCGCATCACGAACAGCAAGAACTCGCGGTACAAGCCGAAGACCACCTCGTCGCTGGGGTCCAGGTGCAGCGCCTCGCAGATGAGCTCGTCGAAGCGCGCCCAGAGCCGCTCGTCTCCGGTCCGCGTCGCCTCGATGGCGACCTTGAGGTAGGCCTCGATGGCGTCCGCCATGGCGTCCGGGATCTCTTTGACGCAGCCAAAATCGAGCAGGCACACCCGACCGTCGGGCGTGAACAGGTAATTGCCGGGATGCGGATCGGCGTTGAACAAGCGGAACGAATGCATACAGCGCAGCATCGTGCGCGTCAGGATCACACCGTAACGGTCACGCTCCTGTTGACTGGCGGTGTCGCACACCGACTGTAGGGACACGCCCTCGATGAAGCGCGTCGTCAACACCCGCCGCCCCGAGTAGCCGGGAAACACCTCGGGGATCACCACCTCCGGGTCGTCCGCGAGCAGCTCCCGGAAGCGCGTCTGCATCATGGCCTCCCGCTCGTAGTCCAGCTCCTGCATGAGCTTGGTGCGGATCTCGGCCATGATGTCCTTCATATACTCGCGCGTGCCCCGGCCCGCTCCCATGCCCGCCAGAAAAGGGGTCATCAGCCCCTGCATCAGGGAGGCGTTCTTCAGGTCCGCCGCCATCGCCTTGTCGATACCCGGGTATTGGACTTTGACCGCGACCTCGACCCCGCCCGGCAAGGTCGCTCGGTGGACCTGGCCGATACTCGCCGCCGCAAAGGGCTCCTGGTCGAAGCGCTCGAAGCACTCGTGCGCCGGGGCCCCCAGCTCCTCCTCGAGGAGCGGCGCGATGGTCGCGTAGGGCAGGGCGGGCGCGTCCGCTTGAAGCTGCTGCAGAGCGCGCTGATAGACGTCGCGGTACTCGGCTGGCAACGCGCCGTCCATAAACGACACCATCTGGCCGATCTTCAACGCGACACCCTTGAGCTCGCCCAGGGTGGCGAAGGCGTCCGCGGCGATCCCGTCGTGCTTGTCGAGCATCTTGGCCAGCACCTCTGGCCGTCTCTCCTTGGGCGCGCTGACGGCCTGGCGCAGCCGCTGAATCTTCAGCGGCAGCAGGCGCGCGCCGAGGCGCCCCATTTTGGCGAACCGTCCGAAGCGGCTCTTGGAGACTTTTCGCGGGGGCATGTCAGATATCTGCGGGTTTCGCCCTCGGCGCGTCAAGGGAGGCGTCCCCTGAGCCGCGTCTTTGGAGGGGCCGGCCCGGACCCACGCTGAGCCGCAGGCCGGCCGGATCAGGGCTGACCGCCCTCGGGCGAGGGTGGCGCGAGCCGTGGCGTGTCGCGCCGACCCCTGGGCGTAGCCAGGAAAAGGCGCCCCGCTGATTCGATCGGTGCCATACTGCGGTCCATCGTCACAGACCGACAGCAGACCGCTCGACTCGACTGGAGACCGCCCTTGTGTTGAAGAGCATGGCCCACGCGGTGGCATGTGCGCTCCCAGCGGTCCTGTTTGTCGGGTGCACCGCAGACGCGCGACAGCCCGTCGCCCCCGATCGGAGCTTCATCGTGCGGTTCGAGCCCGATCCGGAGCGGCGGGCCTTGTATGAGCGAGCCCGCGCCACCCTCGATGACTTTCGCGCGGCGCTTCGAACGCCGGCGCCGAGCTTCAAGGAGTTCGGCCTTCGGGTGGGGTTTCGTGATGGCGAGCGGGTCGAACATCTCTGGGTCACCGGCCTCGAGATGGTCGGCCCCGACTTCGAGGGGCAGCTCGCCACCGCCCCGAATGCCCTGAGGAGCGTCCAGCTGGGCCAGCGCTTCGTGGTGCGGGCCGCGGAGATAGAAGACTGGCTCTATTGGGATGGTCAGCGGCGGGTGGGAGGCGTCACCGTTGGGGCCGCGATCAAGCGCCGGGCCAACCGCGCCA
>JAAZYN010000061.1:5393-11282 GCA_014239625.1 Myxococcales bacterium
CTTGGCGCGGTTGGCGCGGCGGGTGTCGGCGCGGCCCCCGTCTGCACTCTCCACAGCGCCGCGTAGAGCCCGTCCATCGCCAACAGCTCGTCGTGGGTCCCGGACTCCGCGATCCCGCCGTCCGCCAGGACCATGATCCGGTCCACGTTGCGCACCGTGGACAGGCGGTGGGCGATCAGCACGGTGACGCGCCCCTGCGCGATGGTCTCCATCGATCGTTGAATCGCCGCCTCGGTCTCGTTGTCCACGGCCGACGTCGCCTCATCCAAGATGAGCACCGGTGGGTCTTTGAGCACCGCTCGAGCGATCGACAGACGCTGACGCTGGCCTCCCGACAGCCGCATGCCCCACTCCCCGACGATGGTGTCCCGTCCGCGCGGCAGCGCGTCCACGAAGGCCGCCGACTCAGCCTTGGTCAGCGCCGCCTCCAGCGCTTCCTCGCTGGCCTCCGGTCGCCCGTACATGACGTTGTCCGCGACGGTCCCGTGAAACAGGAACACGTCCTGGCTGACCAAGCCCACGCAGCGCCTCAGATCGACGAGGTCGAGCTGGGGCAGGGGCACGCCGTCGAGGCGGATCTCGCCGGCCACCGGGTCGTACAGCCGCATCAGCAGCTTGGCGATGGTGCTCTTTCCAGCTCCCGTGCTGCCTACGAACGCCACCCGGGATCCCGGCTCGATGGTCAGTGAGAGCTCTCGGAGCACCGGCTCCCGATCGGGGTAGGCGAACGTCACCCTGTCAAACTCAATCCGCCCGCCGACCGCAGCCGGGGTGAGCCGCGTGTCGCCCCCTCGCATCACCACCGGGTGATCGAGGACGCCCATGATCCGCTGGGTCGACGCCATCGCGCGCTGGTATTGATCGAAGGTCTCGCCGAGACGGGTCAGCGGCCACAGCAGGCGCTGCGTCAAGAACACCAGCACGCTATAGGTCCCGACCTGCAGCGCCCCACTGAGCACGTGATAGCCGCCGAGGACGAGGGTCGCGGTGAACCCCAACACGATGACCATACGGATGAGGGGCGAAAACGCCGAGCTCAAGGCGATGGCCCGGCGATTGAGCTGCTGATACTCCTCGGACAGGCCTCGCAGCCGCTCCACCTCGCGCTCCTCCGCCACGTAACTCTTGATGGTCGCGAACCCGCTCAGGTTGGAGGCGAGCTGACTGTTGAGCACCGCGGCCTGGTCGCGCACAGCGCGGTAGCGGGGGGCGATGCGTTTCTGAAACGCAACGGAGCCCCAGATGACGAACGGCACCGGCAACACAGCGAGCAGCGCTATCTCGGGCGAGATGGCGAAGAACGCCAGCCCGATCACCACCGCCGTGGTGCTGACCTGGATCAGGTCGTTGGCGCCGATGTCCAGGAAGCGCTCCAGCTGGTTGACGTCGTCGTTCAACACGGCCATCAGGCCGCCCACCCGCTGGGTCTCGAAGTAGCCCAGATCCATGGACTGCAGGTGCTCGTAGGTGTGCAGTCGGAGCTCGTGTTGGATGGTCTGTGCCAGGTTGCGCCACAGCACCTTCTGCAGATATTCGAAGGCGCTCTCGAGGATCCAGATGAGCAGAGTCACGCCCGCCAGCGCCCACAGTTGGTGACGCACGTCGGTCAGGCCCAGCTGCGCCAACAAGGAGTCCTGCCCTCGGACCACGATGTCTACCGCGGCGCCGATCAGGGCTGGGGGCGCCAGGTCGAACAGCTTGTTCAAGAACGAACAGCTCACCGCCAGCCGAATTCGGCGCCGGTGCGGCCTCGAATACTCCAGCAGCCTGGCTAGCGGTCGCGCCTCAGGCAGCCGAAGACTCGCTGTGCACGAACTCACTCAAGATCTCCCACTCGTCGACGAGTCGCGAGCGGCGACACCCCCAGACATCGCAGATGGCAGCGACGGCCGACGTGGTGGGGTCTTCGCTGAGGAAGATGGCCCGCAAGGTCCCCTTGCCACAGGGACAGGGCGCGTAGGCCAGGAGCTCCTCGTCGACGGCCGATGAGCGGACAGAGCACTTGGTCCCCACCGGGATATCGTCGCCGCCCACCTTGTCGGCGTGGCCGTGGACCGGCGAGAGGGTGACGTGGTCGGCGGTGTCGGCGTACTTGACCCGCAGCTTCACGCCGGGAAACCCGCTGAACGACGGGTTGTCACCGTGTATCAACGAGTTGCCCCGATGATCGTAGGCCCGCGTGATGACGATCTGCGCGTCGTCGAGGACCTCGACCTGGGAAGACACCGCGAGCTTACCTTCGTCGATCTGGAGCCCGATGATATCGGAGATGTCGTCCAGAAGGTTGCTGACTTCCACTCTGTGTCTCCTTGCCCTAAGGGAAGGTCTCGACCGCTGTGTCGAGTTAACGCGCCCTGCTCAACGCCGTCAACAACTCAATCCGCCCACAGACCGAGCGCTCATGCCGCTGTCCGGCTGTTCGCGGGGGCGACCCAGCGCTCAACCCGTCGGTCTCTCCCGCGGGGGCGGTTACATCACTACTCCCAGGTCAACACCGCCAGGTCCCGTACGGGCGCCGCCGGAAGGTGGGGCCGGACGCGCACCGTGGTCCCCCTCTGGCCCGAGTGGGTCGGCTGCCACACGCCCGTGTACGGGGTCCGCCCGTGCGCGTCGGCAGGTCCGGCGGGCGCCAGCGGCGTGACCACGCCCTCGACGATAGCCCCGGCCGCGTCGAGCGGGCCGGTGACGAGCTCGACCTGTACATCCTCCGGGGCCAACCCGCCCAGCCGGAGCTGCGCGTCGACGCGGACCTCGGCGCCCAACCGAAGCTGCGGCGGATGAGAGAACTGCACATCCTCGACGCTGACGTCCGCCCGCCAGTGGTGGCGCACGCGGCGAGCGCGTTGGGCTCTGGCGTGGGCCAACCGGTGATCATCCGCGGCGAGCTCTGTGGAGGCCTGGTGAGCCGGGGCATAGAGCCTCTCGGTGTAATCGATCACCTGGCGGTCCATCGAAAACCGCGCGCTGAGTTGGGACATGCTCGCCTTCATGCGGTCGATCCAGCGCCTCGGGAGCCCGTCGGCGTCACGGTCGTAGAACTCGGGGACCACGCGCTGCTCCAGCAACGTCATCAGCATCTCTGCCTCGACGGCGTCCCCCTGCTCGGGGTCGCCGTAGATCTCACCCAGCCCGATGGACCAACCGACCTCGGGGGTGTAGGCCTCGGCCCACCATCCGTCGAGCACCGACAGGTGGAGCCCCCCGTTCATGATGACCTTCATGCCACTGGTCCCGCTGGCCTCTTTGGGTCGCCTCGGGGTGTTGAGCCACACGTCCACCCCCTGCACCAGGCGCCGCGCGACCCCCATGTCGTACTCCTCGATGAAGACGACTCGGCCTCGGACTCTGGGCCGCATGGAGAACTGCACGATGGCCTTGATGAGCTCCTTGCCGGGGACATCTCGCGGGTGGGCCTTGCCCGCGAAGACGAACTGTACCGGGCGCTGCGCGTTGGCGATGAGCCGCTCCAGGCGCTCCGGGTCTCGCATGAGCAAGGTCGCCCGCTTGTAGGTCGCAAACCGCCTGGCAAAGCCCACCGTCAGCGCCCCCGGATCGAGCACCCCGTCGAGCCGCAAGGCCGCCCGGAACTCCCCCCGCTGGCGGTGGCGCGGGGGCGGCGCGTAGGGTGTGTTCGCCTCGTCCAGCGTCGACCGCAGCCGATCCCGCACGAATGACGCCAGCGCCGCCCGCCGATCCTCGTGAACCTGCCACAGCTTGCGGTCGTCGATGTCGACCACCCCAGCCCAGTACTCCGGGTCGGCGCAGCGTCGCTCCCAGGGCCCCAGCTCCTGCGTGAGGAGGTCACCCAGCTGCTGGGAGAGCCACGTCCTGGTGTGCACCCCATTGGTCACGCTCGTGATCGGGACCTCGGAGCGCTGGGCTCCAGGCCAGAGCTGTCGCCACATCCCTCGCGAGACGCGCCCGTGAAGCGTCGAAACGCCGTTGATCCAACCCGCGCAGCGCAGCGCCAGGTAGGCCATGTTGAAGCCTCGCGCCAGCTGGGGGTCGTCGCGGTGAGCGCCCAGCTCGAGGAGCTCGGTGCGCGACACCCCGAGCCGATCGTGAAGGCTCGGTAAGCACCGGTCGAGCTGGTCGGCGCCGAAGATGTCGAAGCCCGCTGGCACCGGGGTGTGGGTCGTGAAGACGTTACCCGCGGCGCAGAGCTCGCGCGCGGTGTGGAAGTCCAGGCCGCGGGTGGCGCGGGCCTGGTGGATGCGCTCGAGCGCCATGAACGCCGCGTGCCCCTCGTTCATGTGGAAGACCGTCGGGCGCAGGCCGAGGGCGTCCAGAGCGCGGATCCCACCGACTCCGAGGACGATCTCTTGCTTCAGGCGGTCCTCCGACCCGCCGCCGTACAGCGCGGCGGTGATGCGCCGGTCGTCGGGATGGTTGGCCGGGCTGTTGGTGTCCAGCAGATACAGCTGGATGCGCCCAACGTTGACCTCCCAGACGAGGATCTCCACGTCGCGTTCGCCGATCTCCACATGCACCGCGAGCCGTCTCCCCTCGCCAGCGGTGGCCGGGCGCATCGGCAGGTTCCAGAAGTCGTTGGTCTGGGGTTGCTCATGCTGCCATCCGCTGTGGTCGAGACGTTGGCGGAAGTAGCCGTGCTGGTATCCAAGCCCCACGGCGACCAGGGGCACACCGAGCTGGGCCGCTGACTTCAGATGATCCCCGGAGAGCACACCGAGCCCGCCGGAGTAAATGGGCAGCGCCTCGGTCAACCCGTACTCCGCCGAGAAGTAGGCGACCAGGCCCCCTTGCTGCTGGAGCTCGGGGTAGCGCTGGCCGAACCAGTGCTCGGCACCCCGCTCGGCCGCCACGCGGCGCACGACGTGGGCCAGCTCCAGTACGAAATCCTCGTCGGCCGACAGCGCGTCGAGTCGCTCCGCCCCGACCTGCCCAAACAGCGCGATGGGGTTGTGGTTCAGCGCCTTCCACAGGCCGGGGTCGATGCGCTCGAAGAGCTCGCGGGCCTCCGGGACCCAGGTCCACGCCAAGTCGAAGCCGAGCTCGAAGAGGGCCTCCAGCTGGGGTGGGAGCGCTGGGGTGATCGTGAACGTATGGATCCGCGGCACAGGACGCCTCCGTTGTGGGCACCTCAGTCTGTACCAGAGGAGGCGGCGAAGGGGCACTCTCCCGGCGCGAGCGAGCGCTCGCTCGCGGAACATCCTTTGACCACGCGCGCTTGCGGCATTAAAAGGGCAGCCGATCTGGAACTTGCAGCGCCTCGCAGGCGCCCCGGAGGGACCGGTGAGAACAGGAAACGAGCTCCTTCAAGCAGCCAAGGAATACGCCGTCGAAGACCGCGCCCGCAGCTGGTTCCACTTCGTCGAGACGTGGTTCTTCCTGCTGGCGGCGCTGGTCGGTACGGTGTGGAACGTCCACTGGTCGCTGCAGATCGCGTCTAGCGTCTTGGCGGGTCTGGTGGGCGTCCGCATGTTCATCCTCTACCACGACTTCCAGCACGGGGCGTTCTTGCGCGGCTCCAAGGTCGCCAAGGGCATCATGTGGGTCTTCGGCGTCTTGTCGCTGAACCCCGCGTCGGTCTGGACGCGCTCGCACAATTATCACCACAAGCACAACGCGAAGATCTACGGCTCGGGCATCGGCTCGTACCCGGTCATGACCACCGCCGACTGGGCCACCGCCGACGAGGCGTCCCGCAAACAGTACGCGTGGTCTCGGAGCCCTATGGCCATCGCGCTGGGCTACTGGACGATGTTCCTCGACGGGATGGTCTTGCGGTCGATCAAGACCAACAAGCGTCGCCACTGGGACAGCGTCGTGGCGCTGGTGGTGCACGGTCTCCTCATCGTGACCCTGGCCATCTTCGCGCCGTCCGCCTCTCGCTCGAAGCCCACGAACCGACCCTGTTCGAAGTCCCAG
>JAAZYN010000620.1 GCA_014239625.1 Myxococcales bacterium
GTTCCGCCGGCCCGTGCGGCCACCTCGATCCGCAGGTCGCTATCAGCCCACGCGGGCACGCGGGCGGCCAGGCGCGCCATCCCAGCTCCATGGATGCTCAACCGGAGACCTGCTGCGACGAGCGCGGACCGTCGCTGGAGCACCTCGGCCAGCGCCGACCGCTGCCGGCCGAGGACAGGCGCCATCCGAAGCCGGACCTGATGGGCTCCATCTTCAGCCGATCCTTTACGCTGAGCGTCACGGTCGAACCCAAACGAGCCGCCCGCCTGACCCTCGACCCACCGCAGAAGAGCTGCCCGGGTGCTCGTCTCGGCGGGTTGCTGGGCCGTGCCGCCGAAGCCTCGCGGGGCAGCGCTTGAGGCCCAGCCCCGAGCCCACGTGGCGGCACCCGCTCGGGGGACCACGACGAGCCTAAGCGCGCGGCGCGACGTAGACGCAACTGCCCGGACCTGATCGGTTTTCTGGATCAGTCAGCAGCCCGGATCAACCATTGTCGGCATGAACACCGCACGACAGACCTCCGTCCTCGCCGCCGTGGCAACCTCCATCGTCGGGCTGGGCTCGGGGATGGCCGCCGAGCGCTCCAACACCTCGACCCGAGACGCCACGACGACCGCCCCGGCAGAGGGCTCGGTCGGTGACAGCCACAAGGCGACGACACCGAAGCGACGACGCCTCACCAAGAGGCAGCGCGCCAAAAGAGCCCTCGCCAGGCACAACCGGCGCGCCGCTGCGCTCGCGCGGAGCCTCAACAGAGCGGTAGAGCTCAAGACCATCGACACCGCCTTCGAGGCCGGCTCGTTGACGTGGGACGAGGCCAAAGCGCTGTACGCTGAGCAGGCGATCGTCCGGAGCGCGTTCATCGCCCATCGCGATCACGACCACAGGAACTTGCGGCGGGTTCGCTTTATCCGCCGGACGGCCCGGACATCTCTGCTGCGACTCCGCCACAACCTGGCTCAGCGGATCTACGTCGATGAAGATGATGGCGCGCCCCGCCGCGCCGTCGCCAAAGCGGAGTAGGCCCGACTCCCCGGCTCCACGGAGCGGCAGCAGCTCCCGCCCCAGGACGCCCCGGAGCGCCCCCGGCGACCGACGCGCGCCCGCACCTCGGCGTGGGCTACGGCTCGAGAGCGAACTCCGAGTCCTCGTAGATCCTGTCGAAGCTCTCCCGGAATGCGTCTTCCAGGAACTTGCGCTTGACCTTCATGGTCGGCGTCAACTCGCCCTTCTCCTGGCTGAAGTCGCGACCCAGCACGATGAAGCGCCGCACACGCTCCACGTTCGCCAGCTGCAAGTTGCCAGCCGCAACGGCCCTCTTCATCTCCGCCTCGAAGGCCGGGAGCTCCGCCACGACGGACATCTTGGCGTCGAGCTCCGGGGTTCGCGCGTAGGGGTTGGACATGAGCTCCTTGGTGTGGTGCTCGACATCCGCTGACGTCACCACGCCGTGCGCCACCCCGAACTCCAGCGTCTCGATCGGAGACGGAGCCAGGATCGCGCTAACGTAGGCGCGCGTGTCTCCGTGGGCGTGGACCTGGGAGATCAGGGGCGACTGATTCTTGATGGCGTTCTCGATGCTCGCCGGCGACAGGTTCTTTCCGCCTGCGGTGATGATCAGATGCTTCTTGCGATCGGTGATCTTCAGGTAACCGTCGGCGTCGATAACGCCGATGTCGCCGGTGTGGAGCCACCCATCGACGACGGTGGAGGAGGTGGCCTCGGCGTTCTTGAAGTAACCCTTGAACACCCAGGGCCCCTTGATGAGGATCTCGCCGTCCTCGGCGATCTTCTGTTCCAAGGGCGGCAACACACGCCCCACCGTCCCGAGCTTCACCTCGCCTGGCCTGTTGGCGTGGGTCAGGACGGTCGCCTCGGTCATGCCGTAGACATCGTGAACCTTCAGGCCCGCCCCCCAGAAAAACTCGAGGATGTCCGAGGCGATAGGAGCCGCCCCCACGATGAAGTGGCGCACGCGGCCCCCGAACGCATCGCGCACCTTCCGGTACACGATACGGTCGGCCACGACGTGTTGAAGCTTCAACCTCAGAGGGAGGGGCCGCCCGACCGACACGTACGGCGCGGCTGCGCGCGCGACGCGTACAGCCCAGGCGAAGATTTTCTGCACCGCCGGCGGCTTCTTTTCGACCTCCGAGGTCATCTTGCCGTAGGCCTTTTCGAACATCCGCGGGACCGACCCGAACAACGTCGGCCTCACCTCCGGGAGCTCGCTGAGGACGGTGGAGAAGTTGGTGGCGTAGGCGGTCGCGATCCCGGAGCAGATCCGACCGTAGAACCCCAGAATTCGCTCCGCGGAGTGAGCCATCGGCAAGAAGTTGAACGAGATGTCATCTTCGAACAGCTGCATGACGTTGTCCTGCCCGCTCAGCAGCGCCAACACGTTGCCATGGCTGATCATCGCCGCTTTTGGGGGGCCCGTCGTCCCGGAGGTGTACACGAACAGGGCCGTGTAGTTGAGCTCGATGCCGCTCTGGATCTCGTCACGGGCGGCGTCGCTGATGGCCGTGGTCTCGAAGCGCGCCGGATCGATGATCCGCGCGTCAGCCTCCTTGTACGTCTCGAAGAGCTCCTTGCTCCACGGGACGATGGCCTCCAGCGTGTCGCACGTCTCGGCGGCTCGGAGCACGTTCTTCAGCTCGGTCTCCTCGCAGACGAAGAGCACTTTACAGTCGCTGTGTTCGAGCAGATAGACGAGCCCACCGACCGCCTGCTTCGGGTAGATCCCGAAGCTCGTCAGACCCGCCAGCTGTGCGCCCATATCGTAGAAGGCCCACTTGGCGCGAGTCGGACCGAGGACAGCGACCCGGTCACCTCGCTGCAGCCCCAGCTCGGTCAGGCCGAAGGCAACCTTGGCCGCGTGGTCGTAGAATTGACGCCACGTCGTCTTCGCCCAAGACCCCGACTCCTTTTCGTACATCGCGGGGTTCGACGCGCTCGCCTCACACCGAATGCGAAACATGTCGCCGATGGTTGTCGCATCCCTCGCACAATAGACGACGGGGACATGGGGGCCGGTCTCCAGCATAGCGCTCTCTCGGGTCGGTCATGGCACGCGGGTTGCAAACATGCATAGCACAAGGCGCCTGCCCCTTGAACACCGGCGGGCGCCCCCGTACGTTGAGTGGAGTGCGTGTGAACG
>JAAZYN010000621.1 GCA_014239625.1 Myxococcales bacterium
CCCATTACATCCGATAACAGCATATTCCGTAACTTGCTTTATTTTTCCTATACGCCCCGACGCCGAAAAAGAGACGTTAATGGAAGATTTCACCAAAGAATTCAGCGCCCAGAGAGCGATGTTTCGGCCATGGGCGATCTTGGTGGTGTTCAATGCTCTCGCGATCATCATCGGTCTGCCGCTCGTCTACTTCCTCTTGGATCCAGGAGAAACCGTCATCGGGGTGATCGGTGGCGTCGTTCTCCTTGTATTCCTGGCCACGATTGTGCCCTTCATCAAAGCTTCGAAATGTCCGGCCTGCCACAAATTCATGGGACGCGAACAGGGCAGGTTTTGTCCCTTATGTGGCGTGCAGATCCAAGAATAGGCAAGCCAGAAGCTCAGTCTATCAGGTCGCCATGATACAGGGGTCAGCTCAGCCAGGGGCGCTTTCCCTTTGCGGGAGGCGTATCTTTCCGCATGATGCTCTCTCGAAGAGATCTTCGTACCGGAACCGACCCTTGGCCTCCAGTATCGTCACGGACGTGGGGACGCCCAAGTGAAACCCCATTACATCCGATAACAGCATATTCCGTAACTTGCTTTATTTTTCCTATACGCTGATGGAGTTGTCATCGGATGACCAAGGGCGAAGTGGCCGACGTCGTGGTGGTCGGGGGCGGGCCTGCGGGGAGCACGGTCTCGACCCTGTTGAAGCTCGAAGAGCCCTCCCTGCGCGTGACCCTGCTGGAAAAGGCGTCCTTCCCGCGTCGGCGCGTCGGGGAGGCGTTGTTGCCCGAGTCTGGGCGCATCCTCGCTCGGATGGGCGCGGTCAATCGAATCGACGCTGCGGGGTTTCTAAGGAAGGGCGGGGCCACCTTCCATTGGAAGCCGGGCAACAGCCCGTTCACGGAGTCGTTCGCCCGAGCCCCTGGTTTGTACGAAGACGAGCTTGGGCGCCGCGTCCCCCGACATTCCTGGCATGTCGTTCGGAGCGTGTACGACCAGATCCTGCTTGACCGCGCCAGAGAGGTCGGCGTGGACGTGCGGTGTCCCGCGCGGGCGAAGCGCCCTCTGACGGCGGACGGCCGGGTCGTGGGCGTGACGTACGACGACGCCCAGGGGGGGGCCGCCCGACTGGACAGCCGGTGGGTCGTCGACTGCTCCGGACCGGCGCGTTTCGTTGGGCGAGGACTGGCGCTTCCGGTCACGGACAGCGAGCTGGGCGATCTTGCGTTGTTCGGCCACTACCGCGGCTTTCGATGGGACGAAGACCTGTTCGGGACCCCGATGCTGTGCCGGACGTTCATCACCGTCACCCCGCACGGATGGGCGTGGCTCATTCCGATCTCCGAAGACGTGATCAGCTGTGGGCTGGTCACTCGGCGAAGCGTCTTGGGAGACGCCCTGGACCCCCAGACCCTGCTCCAGTCCGAACTCCAGGACACCCCGCACGCGGCCGCGGTCCTGGAAGGCGCCACGTTGTGTCCGGAGCCGGGCGCCGTCCCGCCCGCCAAGGTGCACACCGTCCGCAACTGGTGCGTGCGTCACACCCGCAGCGCTGGCGCCGGCTGGTATCTTGCGGGCGACGCCTCGGGTTTCGTCGACCCCATCCTTGCGTCCGGCGCCTGCGTCGCGCACAGCACGGGCTTGGCGGCGGCCAACGCCGTGCTCACAGAGTTGAGGCACCCGGAGATCGCCCCGGAGGAGCTCTGGGCGGCCCACGGTGACTATTCGGAGACGTTGTGGCGGGGCTTCCAGGTCATGGCTCGCTGGTGGTACGAGCGACGAGACGAAGGTCTCGAGGGATGGAGCTCGGTAGCGGCCAAGCTCCTTTCAGAGACTCGAGGCGCCGTGTTCTCGAGCGACCAAGAGGCCTTCGGAGCCGTCATCGCCGGCTACCTGGCGGATCATCGCCTGGGCGATCTCGGCCTCGGCTTCGGGGCCACCGGGCTGCGCCAAGTGTTCGCGGGACTCGGGCAGGAGGAGCTGCTCGCCGGACTGGGCGCCGACACGGATCGCCGGGCCCGTGTTCGTCGTCGGGACGATCTGGTGCTGTCGGAGGAAGGGTACTTGGCGACGGACGTCGACTCGTCCAGATGGTGGCGGCTCGCGGCCTTCAAGCTCGAGTTTGGTGGCAAGACCCAGGTCTATCGACCCTCGCTGCCGCTCACACACCGAGACGACGACGGGCTGAAGCGCACCTCGGCCATCGTCCAGGCCGTCGTGGAAAACGCGGACGGGACCCGCGACGTGGAGCGGCTTGTGTCGTGGGTCAAGGCGGCGGTCGGAGCGCACCCTGACGAGCGCTTCAGCCATCACATGGCCAACGCCACGATCCTTCACCTGGTGCGGCTGGGCGCCCTTGAGACCGCCGGGGACTGAACGACCTCCGCCCTCGAGGGCGCGGCATGCGATCCGCCGACCGAATCCATCGCAGCGGTCGGGCACGGCGTTGTTGCATGGCTCCGGTCGGGTGCGGATCTGTCGCTGGGTCCTTCGTCCTCACGCCGCGATAGCCTCGCTTTTCGGAGTTCCAAGCCTGGTCATCCGGTTGAGCACGTTCACCGCGATCGCGGCCTCCCGCGTTTGGGCCGCGAACTTCCTGGCCCGGAGGCCGCCCCCGATGATGCGTTTGTACCGGAACATCCCGTTCTCCGCACGAGCCTGCTGATGGGCCCCGGCCTCCTTCCTCCACTGGCGGCGGCCAACCTCTGTGATCCTCGCGATGGCGTCGTTGCGTTGGGCCCATGGTCTGGCGGCGCGCGGATCCACGACCGCCGTCTTCTTCGGCGGTACCACAATCGTGAGGTCGGCTTCGCCCGATGCGGCGAGTGCGTCGTAGACCGCTCGCGTGTCGTACGCGCCGTCTGCGGTGAACCGAGCGATGGCCGCTTCCATATGGTCGATCATCGTGACGCCGACGGAGGCATCGTCGGCCGAGCTGTCGGTGAGTTCGGTGGCGACAATGAACCCGTCGCTATCGATGCCAAGGTGCAGCTTGCGCCAGCTCCGGCGCGTGTTCGAGGTCCTATGCTTGTGGGCAAGCCACTCGCCATCACCGACCATCTTCAGTCCCGTCGAGTCGATGACGAGATGGACTGGACCGTCGTGAACCTTGGCGAGCGGCGCCACCTTCAAGGTGCTGCTCCGCCGAGACAGCGTCGTG
>JAAZYN010000622.1 GCA_014239625.1 Myxococcales bacterium
GGTTGACGGCGCGTTGAAGCCGCGCTTTGACGACCGCCCCACGGCGAAGGCTATCGCGCACCTGGCGGGCTCCCTCGATCGCTACATCGCAGCCGCGATCGTCATCGCCAAGCACTACAGTCTGGCGCTCGAATTCGACGACTCCGGGCGCATCACTGGGGTGGGCCGTGAAAAAGCACTCATCACCATGCTCGCCCTGGCCGAGCGGATGGCGCGCGAGCACGCGGCGCGAGCGCTGAAGGTCACTTCAGTGGTCCCGGTCACGGCGCGACTGACGTACCAGATCGCACGCGCGTATCGAGAAGGCAGCCGGTCAGAGGACAAGCTGACCGCGCTGGAGCAGTTCTGGCGCAGCTCACTGTTCAGCCAGCTGGCGGTGCTGCTCAGCCATAGCCAGCCGGGCCAGCCATAGGAGACGCAGCTCCCGGCGAGGGTGAGCATCGGTCAGGCGTCGGCAGGGTCGGCGGAGCGGGCATCAGCGGCCGCCCCGGAGGACGTGGCGTCGATGGGTGTACACCACTCTCTGGGCTGTTACGGTTGCCCCAGCCATCGCGGGTGCGTATCTCCCCCTCAGCTATGCTGTTCGCCAAAACGCCCCGCTCAGCCGAGCGCCTCCGCGTAGGGGTACTCGGTGATGACCCTCTAGCGCGGCGGGTGATCGTCAACGCGCTGTCTGCAGTGGCCGACCGCGTGGAGGTCGTCGCGTCCATGGACAGCAGCGCCATCAACGCGCCGCCACAGGCCGCGCTGAGCACACACGCGTGGCTCTTGGATCTGGGACCGAGCTACCGCCAGGACGCCGAGGGCAGCCCGCTCGCCCTTGGTGGACAGCCGCTGGTGGCGTTGGCCCCGGACGCCGTTTCAGCGGTCGTCGCGCTGCGCGAGACAGGTGCCGTGTCCGCCTTGTCTCGGGAAGCCAGCGGGCCAGAGCTCGCCGCCGCTGTGGAGGCCGCATGCCTTGGCTTGACGACCTTGGACGACGCCTTTCTGCAGGCCTTGCTCGCGCCAGTGGTGCCGGCGGCGCTTGAAGAGGCGGCCCCCGCTGAGCAGGTTCACCTGACCAACCGCGAGCTCGAGGTCGTCGAGCTGCTGGCCGAGGGCCGCTCGAACAGAGAAGTGGCCTTGGCGCTGGACATCTCCGAACACACCGCCAAGTTTCACATCAGCGGGCTTCTACACAAGCTCGACGCGGCGACACGAACCGAGGCGGTTGTGCGCGCGCTTCGGCTGGGCATGCTCGAGCTGTAGAGGGCGTTTTCGAACCGACGAGGGGCGCGCAGGCGCGGGAACCTACAGCTCACCGCTCAGCAACGCGTCCACTGCGGCCTCCGCGGTGGGATGCGTCGCGAGCGTGTCATTCCAGTAATAGATCATGCCATCACCATTGACCACGGCGTCCCAGGGCAGGCCGATCCCGCCGGCCTGGCCGGTGTCGATGTTCGCGAAGGTGATCTGCCAACTCTCGTCAATGAGCATCTTCGCCGGGTCGATGTTGTTCTGCTCGGCGTACGCCGTACAGTAAGCCTCGGTCGGCTTCACGCCTTGTCCGTCCTCGCCCAAAACGACGAAGTAGTCGAGCCCTTCGATCTCCTTTTCGCTGTAAACGCTCGCCACCTGAACCAGGTGACTGGGACAGGCGCCTCACCACCCGGCGGCGGCGATGATCCACAGCGCTTTTTTGCCGCACGCGCTGTGAAGGTTGACGTCCTCGCCGTTGCAGTTTTTCAGCGTGAAGTCGCGGAGTTTGTTATTGATGCCCGTCCCGTTCCCCTCTGGATCACAGTCTTGCGGCTCGACCACGATGCTCTCGAGGTGAACGTCGAAGCTGAAGTCCTCGACACACTCGGCGCCGAACTGCTCGTTGAAGCTCGGGATGACCGTGAACAGGCCCGTCTTGGGGTCTTCGTAAGAGTAGTCGAACTTCACGTTCGACAAGCTGCCGCTGAACTGACCGCCGGGGGTGATCTCGTCGATGGTGACGATGCCCGCCTGGGCCATGAACGGTTGGGCGCAGGTGCCGTCCGGCAGACAGTTGGTGTAGGCGGCCACGCACGGCTTGCAGTCGCTCATCGTGTGGTGGCGCAGATCGTAGGTCCCCGGCCCGAGGGGATCGTCCACCGTGCTGTTGTAGTAGATCCGAACTCGATCCAGCCCAGACCCCGGCGGCATCGTCGCGTCGAAACGGAACTTGAGCGACTCGGTGTCGTCGCGCAGCAACGCCTCCTGAGTCTCGGCGGTCAACGAGCGCAGGTGACAGCTGGTCGTCGACTCGCAGGTCCCGCTGAAGCAGGTGTCGTCACCGGTGCAGCTGCCGCACTCATGGCCACAGCTCCCGACGCCGCAGACCGCGCCGAAGCACCCGCAACCGGTGGCGTCCTCGAGCGCTTTGACGACGTCGTCTTTGCTGACGATGGAGGACTCGCCCTCCTCCACGAGGTCCACCCCGAGGGCCTCGGCGATCTCGCGCAGCTCCTCGAGGGTCATCCCCTGGTTCCAGTCCGTGTTCACGACGGGCGGCGGGCTCTCTCCGGGCGCGCTGTCGCTGCCGGACGGACAGCCGATCGCCCCGAGCGCAACGATCACGAGCAGGCTCGCGAGTCGCGCGAAGTGTGTCCTCATTCGGGTTCCTCCCATGGCGTCGTGCGCAGTTGCGGAGGCGCAGTGTAGACCGCGCCCCGACGGAGGCTCAAGGCCGAAAGTCCGCGGCCTCCAGGATCCAGTGCTGGGCCACACTCCACGCCGCCCGCCGGGTGTGCGCCAAGATGGAGAACGCATAAGGCTCCGATTTGGCCGCGATGTGCCTCTGACAAAACTGTGGCGGCAACGCCGCGCAGCGCAACGGGGCGACGTCGTGCGTGACGGCCGTAGCGCGGTAGTCTTCGTAGTGAAGCGTTACGGTCGAGTAAGGCATGCTCCGGGTGATGCCGGCGGCGCTCTCCCTCAAACAGGCATACTCGAAAACCTGCGCCAACATCACGGCCTCGACCGTGCGCCCCTCCGTGTATTCCCGACCAGCGCTTTGCTGAGCGGCGTAGACCGCGCGCGCGAACACCGACGGATCATCTGGCCCGGCCCCCGCATCCAGGCCCGCCGCCGACGCGAACTCGGTAGCGACCGCGGCGACCGCCTCCCCGAGGCCCTCCTC
>JAAZYN010000623.1 GCA_014239625.1 Myxococcales bacterium
GGGCCAGTGTTCTGCCACGATCTCTTCGGGCTCGACCCCAGACATCCCGGGCAAGACGAGGTCCACCAGGACGAAGTCAATGACGAGTCCACCGCGTAACATCGCGATCGCCGCCTCTGCGCTGCCCGCGATCTCGGTGTCAAACAAGCCCCGTGCCAGGATCCCCGTCACCACCCGTTGCACCTCGCTCTCATCCTCCACCACAAGAACGCGACCGGCCGGCCCATCGGTGTCGTGCTCGGCCGATGGGTCGTCGTTGTCTCGAGAGACACACCGAGGAAAGAAGATTTTGACCGTGGTCCCCACGCCGACCATCGAGTCGATGCGGACCGAGCCGCCCATCCCCTCGACGAGGCCTTGCACAGTGGACAGGCCGAGCCCGGTGCCTTTACCCACCTCCTTGGTGGTGAAGAACGGGTCGAAGACGTTGGGGAGTTGAGCTTCGCCGATCCCGACCCCGGAGTCGGCGACCTCCAGGGTGACGTACTCGGCCCCGCGTTGCTCGTCGGTCGCCATTGTGCACGCGCCGGTTCGAATGAGGATCCGCCCACCCTCCGGCATTGCGTCGCGGGCATTCGTGACCAGCGCGAGCAAGATCTGCTCCAGTTGCTCTCCGTCGATGAGCGCCGGCAGGTAGGCCGCTCCGCGTGTCAACTCCACCGCGTAGTCTTCACCAATAAACTGGCGCAGCGTAGGCTGAATCTCGTGTACAGCGGTCGTCACGTCCAGCTTCGAGGGATGTGACGGACGACGCTGGCTGAACGCCGACAGCTGATCCGTCAACCGCTCGGCTCGCATGGCCGCGGCGCTGATGTGTCTGAGGTCGTCGCGGAGGGACGTGAAATCGCCGGACAGTCGCGGAAGATCCTGCTCGATAAACCGCGTCGAGCTGAGAATCACCATCAAGAGGTTGTTGAAGTCGTGGGCGACGCCACCGGCCAAGCGCCAAAGGGCCTCCATCTTTTGGCGTCGTCGCTGGCTCTCCTCGTGCTCAACCGCCTGAGTGACGTCGAGACCGGCGATCTGAACCGCCGGCTGGCCTCGGAACATGATGCGCGAAGACCAGAGATCATACCAGCGAACCGCGTCACCCTCGGTCACCCGATAACGTCGCGCCACGCTGTCGGATGACCCAGCCTGGTGCAGCCGCGTCTGCTCCATGAATACCTGAAGATCACAGGGAGACATGAGCTCGGCGAGGGTGTCCACCGCGCGTCCACCACGGCCCAGCCAGACAAGGCCCGGTCCACCGTCGTTGAAGACCACGGTCCCATCTTGAATGATAGCGCCGCCAACCGGGACCATGCCGGTCAGGGTGGCGCTGAACTCCGCCGCTTCGCGGGTCATCGTGACGTCGCGGAGGAGGCCGTTCCAGGTCGCGCCGTCGCCCCGCACGCGCGACGTCTCCAGCCAACGTTGGGCGCCGTCTCCGGACGCGAACGCCACGAAGGTGTTTTCGTTTCCGTCGAACCACCGGGCGGCGTCCTCACAGCCCGGATACACAACCTGCGTCAAGCGCCGGCCGACGACATCCGGCGCACCCACGAGTCTTGAAAACTCTGCGTTGGCCTCCACAAGTATCCCTTGGCTCGTCGCTTTGAAAAGACCCACGGGCTCCATGCTTCCTCCTCAGCTCGCAGGTGCCGCCGTGTGCGCTGTCCACACGGACGCTCCATCGCTGAACGGTGAATTCTCCCTCGCTCGCCGGACCCGGCGAGCGCCTCACGCACAAGAGGGTACCAATACAGAGCCCCGACTCAAACGATCAGGGTTTCAACGCCCCCCAGTTGCCGCCGAGCAACCGGCACACAGCGGCGCGTCGGCGACCGATGTCGCGCTTCGGCGACCTCTTTTTGTCGTGCCTTGACCGGCGGTTTTTTGTAGAGACGGGCCGCTGAGGCCGTCCACCGAGGCGGGGAGAATCCAACGCGGCTTCGGATCACTCACCCACTTCGCGGGGCGGCGCCGCTTCCGGCGGAGGGGCTTGCGCCCAGAAGTCAAAGAAGTTGAACCAATTGTCAGGCGCCTTGCGGCAGAACTCTTCGAGCCGTTTGGCGTAATCCTGAACCAACTCCTGGAGCGCCTCCTGTCGCCGCTTGCGCGGCAGCCGCACCCTCTCGACGAAGGGTAGACAGAACAGGTCATACCGATTCGGCTCGGTATAGAGCCCGAAGGTCAGGTAGATCGGGACCTTCATCGTG
Source organism: Myxococcales bacterium (assembly GCA_014239625.1). GTDB lineage: Bacteria > Myxococcota_A > UBA9042 > PHBI01 > JAAZYN01 > JAAZYN01. The sequence goes on from JAAZYN010000623.1 coordinate 2,202, forward strand.
GCGGCCACCAAGAAAGGTCCGGCGGAGAAACGGGCCGGGGCGCCCAAAAACTCCACCGTCACGGCCCGCTCCCGCAACCCGACTCTGTCCGCGAGCATCGCCACCAGCTCCCCCGCGTCGAGGCGATTCTTGATGGTCAACATGAGGTTCATCGGGCTCTGGCCCACGTGGATGACCCGCGCCGCCATATCTGGGTTCAACCGCTCGAACAGGGCGTTGACCATCTTGGCGTTCTCGAAGTGCCCGACGATGTTGATGGGCACCTCGTCCTCGGCCCCACCCAGGCGCATCGCCTCGAAGCTGCCTAGATGCGCGCCAAGCAGGATGGCCCCCTGCTTGGTCTGGGCCAGCCGCTGAAGGTTCTCGTCGCCCGTCCGTGTGAACGTGAACGCGCTGACCTTGTTGCTCAGCAAAAACATGCGGTCCAACGACACGTGTGCGAAGCGCAAGATGTGCCTGTAGATCTCCCACCAGCCCGGCGGCCTGCCGTGGATCCGGCTCAGATACGCCCGCGAGCCGCGGACCGCGCGGCGGTCGAAGATCCGGTACCAGAGCGCCAGGATTTTGACGAACGCCCGCGCAGGCCAGCGTCCGAAGGCCGTCGCGAACCAGTAGACAAAACGGATGCCCAGCAAGACTCCACGCTCGGGCATGTTCAGCCAGGTCGAGGCCTCGCCAGACACCTCGCCGGATGAAGATGGACCTACCTGCTCTTCCAAAACATCGCCTTACGCCAAAACCAATCCCACGACGCCCGCGTGCACAGGCGACTGTGCAGCCATCCGAAGCGCAAGTTGTCGGCGAACGGGCGGAAGTGGCTCACTCCACCGTCGGCCTCGTCGATATAGCGGACGCCCACCGGAAGGTTGATGACCGGCATCCCGGTCCAGGCCATCCGCACGGCTATCTCGATATCGAAGTCCATCCAGTTGCCCCGCGCCT